>JAFGEX010000343.1 GCA_016931355.1 bacterium | reverse complement strand
TCTGCATGACCGCGGATACCCGGGTGTCGGAGCCCTGAATCCGGGTCTCAATGCTCCGGGCCTGCGGGATTTCCACGTCAATGGGTTTCATGGGGATCAAAAGATCCAGAAGCGTCACGGGCGTCTGTATGATTTGGAAGTCCAGTTTCTGGGGTCCCTTCTCCACCCAGGGCGTGGAGAAGCGTGCCGATACCCTGTATTCGCCGGATTCGCGGAAAAGCACCTGATGCAAGCCGTTCTCATTGATGACGGGCGCCTGTTCCCGGCCGATGCGGATGTCCTCGAGTGCAGCCCCCTGCGGCAGCACGGGGACCTTGACGAAGGCGTCCTTCTTGAGAACAAAAACCAGCCATTCGGCCGTGAAGGAGGCGCTGGTCCTGCCCATCCGTCCGCTGTAAACGGCCCGGGTGACCAGGTAATCCACCGGAGGGATTTCCGCGGACGCGGGGGGCTTCATCTGACCCACCAGATTTTCGAACTCCGCACGCGTCAGTGTCACCATGCCACCCTGCAGGGTGTGCGCGGGTGTTGTCCGTGTCCCCGTCTGTTCCACCAGTTTCTGAAAAGTCTCGAGTGTCAGGACCATCTGCTTGTCGTCCAGACGGATCAGATTCTTGAATTCCTCCCAGGGAATCGACAGGCGGCTTTCCTGCTTCGAGGCCGCGGCTTCCTGCGCGGGGACAGAGTCCGGCCTGAAAAAAAACGCTCCCGCCAGCAGCAGAAACACCCGGATGGTTTTCATGACTGTTCCCTCCTCGGGGATTTGGAATCCCGGGCCTTTTCCATTAGCCTGAACATGCGTTGTAAAAGAAACATCCATGCAATATATAAAACCGAAGTTTTGTTTTTCAGCACAGCGATGAATCCCCGATCCGCCTGAACAAATCCGAACGGATCCCCCATGTTTTTTCGCTGCAATCCCCGGGGGATGCGGCCTCCGTCAGTTTGAAGTCCCGGACAAGCCGCCTTCATCTCTTCGATCCTGAAGGCAAAAACATGCGTATTCGACCGTCTGCCCCGGAGCAAGCCCCGGGGGATGCGCCCGCCCCCAGGTGTAAGCCCCCGAACCGGGCTGCCGGGGGATCTTCGATCTGCGGGGAAAGAGACATCCGGATTCGCTCACCGACTCGCACGGTCAGGTTCAAGCGCCGATGATCCTCTCGATTTCCTTCAGGATATCGCTGGGCGAATTGGCTCCCTTGACCCGGTAATAATCCGCGCCCAGTTCCTTGGCCTTCTCAATGTTCTCCTCCGTCCCCATGACGGAAAAGACGATGACGGGGATGGTGCAGGTCAGGTCGTGCGCCTTGATCTTCTTGAGCACCTCGTACCCGCTGATGTCCGGCAGGATGAGGTCGAGCAGAATCATGTCCGGACGCTCGGTCTTGGCGAGATCCAGGCCCGCCATCCCCGTGTCCGCCTCGAAAACCTTGTAATTGTGGCTCTCGAGCACGCCGCGATAGATGAGCCGGAACACGGCCTCGTCTTCGATGATCAGAATCTTCGGTTTGCGGTCCTCATCCATATGTTCCTCCTTAATGATCTCACCCTTGAGCCGCCTTAAGCCAGGGGGATGCGAAAAGTAAACGCCGCGCCCTTTCCCCGCCTGGATTGAACGTCCACGTCCCCGTTCTGAAGCTGCATGAATTGCTTGGAAATGAACAGGCCGAGCCCGCATCCGCCCTTGTAAGTGGCGTTTCCGGACAGAATCTGGTTCCGGCTGAACAGGTATTTCATGCCCGCCGGTTCAATGCCGGGGCCCGTGTCTGAAATTTTGACCTTCCCGTGAGAATCGTCACTGAAGATGCGTACGGAAATTTTCCCCGCATCCGTGAATTTGGAGGCGTTGTGAACCACGTTGCTGATCGCCTCGAAAAGTTTGTCCTTGTCCGCCAGGACGAGGATCTGCCCGTCCGGAGCTTCGACTGTGAGCTTGAGGCCTTTGCTTTCGATCGCAGCGCTGTGCTCATTCGCCGCATTCCTCGCCACATAGCACAAATCAACCGGCCGTATGTCCATGGAGATGACGCCGCGTTCCAGGCGCGAAATGTTGAGGAGGTTCGCAATGATCCGGTATCCGCGCGAACTGATTTCCTTCATGACCTGCAGGTATTCCATCTGCTTGAAGCTCAGCGTCCCGGTCAGGCCCCAGAGCATGTTGTCCACGCAGCCCATGATCCCGGCCAGGGGCGTGCGCAGCTGATGGGAGACCAGGGACACAAAATCGCTCTTCATCTGATCGATCTTCTTCCGTTCCGTGATGTCCTTGCCGATCAGGGTCATGAAAACCTGGCGGTTCACCCTCCAGGTCGCCAGCGAGCATTCCATGGGAAATTCGCTTCCGTTCTTCCGGCGGCCGGTCACTTCGAAATTTATCCCCAGCAGTTCGGATTTACCTGAAGCGATGATCCTCTCCATCTCCGGTTCGATGTAATCCGCGTCCTTTCCCGGAAACAGCAGCCGCGGGGTCCGGCCCAGGGCTTCCTGTTCCGTGTAGCCGAAATAGGAATGCGCGGCCCGGTTCCAGAAAATGATCTGATTGAGATTGTTCGTTGTGATGATGGCCTCGTTGGCTGTATCGACCACGGACCGGAGCTTCGCCTCGGACTCCCTCAGGCGGGATTCCATGTCCTTGCGTATCATGGCCACGTCAATGGCAGCCTTCAGTTCCGTGTTCTGAAAGGGCTTGAGGACAAAGCCGTAGGGCTCGACGTTTTTTACGCGCTCCAGAACCTGATCGCCGCCGAAAGCCGTCATAAAAATAACGGGGATGTTCATCTCATCCTTGATCTTGACGGCAGCCGAGATCCCGTCGAGCTTTCTGCCCGCCAGGTAGATGTCCATCAGGATCAGGTCCGGATTCAACTCCCTGGCTTTTTCCACAGCGTCCTCTCCGGACACGGCGGTTCCCGCCACCTCGTACCCCATGTCGCGGAGATATTCCTTGAGTTGAATCAGAATAACCGCTTCGTCGTCAACAATGAGCAGCCTGGCCATCTGATGACCCCATCACGCATCCCAAAATGAAATCAAAAACGGCTTTGAACGATGCATATCGTTTCAATTTCCATGTACTTCGTAATTTATGACAAATATGCAAAAACCGTTCCGAATATAAAACATCGTGGTTCTTCAAAATGAAAATCCATCGGGCTGCGAGCGCATCCCCCACAGCCTGCTGCTGCGTAAGCAAGCAGCTTAAATGTCTTCTCCCCGGAGAGATCAAAAATCCAACTCTCCCCGCTTCCGGGAGGTTTCAAAAAACACACGCTACACGCGTCCGGGCCGTTTGTCCGCAGGAGCACTCGGCGAAGCACCCCCCTGGCGGGATAAATCATTTAATATTGGCCGTGCGCATCCTGTAGGAATCGCCCACCCACTGGCCGGTCCAGGGCGGGCTCTTGGAAATTCCCAATGCTTCCCCTGTCAAAATGGTCAGTTTGAATACCCGGGCGATCTCCCGGTTGTCGTTCTTGTATCCGACCGCCCATATGGGCAGTCCCCATTGAACCGGCTCCCCGAAAATGTTCTCCTTCGCCACGACCCAGTTGCCCGCAATGCTGACCTTGACCGTGGTCTGGGAGGGATCCGACTCATTGAAATATTTAACGCAGGAAGCCGCGAGCTCATCCACGCCGCCCGGCCCTGCGAAACCGGTCATGTGACCCGGAAAGCGCGCCGCATCCAGAGATTTTTCAATGTCCGCCTGCGATTTCTGCCTGAGCGTTTTGATCTTCAAGGCCCATTCCTTGAGTTCCGCGTCCTGGGGATTGAATTTGAGCCCTTTCTGTATGCTCGCCTCCAGTTCCTGATATCTCCTGTCGCGCTCCGTGTCCGCAATGAAGTTCTCAATCCGGTCCAGGCTCGAAAGCACGCCCGCCAGGATTTTTTTCGCTTCTATCTTCGGCGCCTCTTCCAGGTTCGTCAATCCGTTTGACAATTCGGAGAAGCATCGTCCGGCCGAGTCCGGGGGCCTTTGGTTTCCGGGTTTCAGATCCTCCATTTTCCTGTCAATTTCATCCGGGTCCGAACCGTACTTTTTGCGGAACGCCTCCAGCCTGGCCTTGACACCGGGGGCCTGGGCCTGGAATGAACGTATTTTGGCAATGACCTCGTCGATGTCGCTGTCGCTGTATATGACGTTTTTCACATAGGAGGGGATGACCGTTTCCACGTCCTTGAGGAAGCCCCTTCTCAATTGACTGATCTCCTGCCAGTCCTTCAATGCCTGCTCCCTTTCAGGAGAAGAGGCGGACCGGCCCGGGTCCGGCGCAGGTTTCGCGGCGGGAGCAGCCGTTCCCGCAGGCGCCCCGTATATGCCTGTGAGCCGCTTGTACTTGGTCTCGAGGCCGCGCAGCTCGAAGTAACCCGGATCCAGCTTCGCTATGGCATCAATTTTTTTGCGGATTTCCGCAATTTTGGCCACAGCCGTGTCTTTATCCCTCATCTTTTCAACGGCGCGAATGTCCGCGTTCACTTCCTTGCAAAGCACCTTGATGTCCACAGGCTGACCGCCGTCTGCCGATGCCAGGGAAAGCAGCAGGATACAGGATGCTGCGATGAACGGAATCTCCGTACTCATAGATCCTCCTGTCTTGAGTGAAACAGCATGAATGGAAGCCGGGCAAAAGGATAGCGTACAAAGGATATATATAAAACCTATTGTTGAATGTCAAGGACATTTATGAATCCAGGATAATAGGATTCCCGGCCGACTCGAAGCGGGGAGACTTCGGTCTCTCCGGGAAAAAGACACGCCTGCCCGCTCGCTTGCCGGCGGCAAGACTCAGGGTATGCACCCTGATTGAAGCTCCCCGGCAGCCCGCGGCGGGGAATCTGCGATCTGCAAAAAAAGACATTTGGATTCGCTCGCTTATCCCGGAGCAGGCTAAAAGGGGAATGCGCTCGCTGTCCGATTCACATAAAGCCGGATTCCTTTCCGATTTCCACTTGACTAATCCATTAAAACCTGTTATATTGCGTGAACCATAACGCAATCTGATTTTATTGGTTTTAACTTGACGACAATCAAAGACATAGCAAAAAAAGCGCATGTTTCCATCGGAACAGTGGACCGCGTCATTCATAAACGCGGCCGCGTGTCCAAAGAGACCGAGGAAAAAGTCCGGTTCATCATCGAGGAAATGAAATACAAACCCAATGCATTCGCCCAGAACCTGAAAAGAACCCGTGTGTTCACATTCGGCATCCTGACGCCCGAGCCTGCGCAGGACGGGGGATACTGGGAAATCCCCATGGCGGGCATTGAAAAAGCAGGCAGGGATTTCCAATCCTACCATATCCGCACGCAGGCCTATCATTTCGACCGGTATTCGGAGGCCTCCTTCGTGGAGGCCGGAAAGCAGGCTCTGGCGGACAGGGTGGACGGCCTCGTCATCGCGCCCGTGTTGCCATGGGCCACGGAACGGTTCATCCGGAAATTACCGCAGGACCTCGCCTTTGTGTTCATCGATTCATCCATCCCCACGGTCGAGCCCTTGAGTTTCATCGGACAGGATCCCTTCCAGGGGGGCGTCCTGGCCGCCTCGCTCATGAAAAACATCATCCGTGAAGGAATGGATGTGGCGGTCCTGCGCGTACTTCCCGAGGATTATCATATCGACCGGCGCGCGGCCGGCTTCCTCTCCCATTACCGGGACTGCGGGATCGCGCCGGTTTTCACGATCAGCATGCAGGGCGAGGAAAGCCCCGCGCTGTTTACAAAGCGGTTTGCATCCCAAATCGAATCCCTGCCGGACCTGGAAGGGATATTCGTAACCGACGCCTCCATGCACCGCATTGTCGGGGCCCTGCAGGAAATACGATCAAAACGGAAATTCCGCCTGATCGGATACGACCTGATACCCCGGAACGTCCGGCTGCTCAGGGAGGGATCCATCGACTTTCTGATCAGCCAGAAACCGGACCTCCAGGGATACCGGAGCATCGACTGCCTGTGCAGGCATCTTCTCTTCCGGGAGAAGGTGGAAAGCCGCATCATGATGCCGCTGGACATCCTGACCCGGGAGAATATCGATTATTATCAATAATGAACGATCCCGCCGCAAGCAGCGGCGTGCCCAAAAACGAGGGAAACAGGACGCGCCCCGAAGGGCGGGTCATTTGATCCATAGAGATTAAAACGGGGAAGACATGAAAGATCCATTCGTCATCGGCATGGATTACGGCACGGATTCCGTACGCGCGGTCGTGGTGAACGCCCGCAACGGCGAGGAAACCGCCAATGCCGTTTCCCATTACAGGCGCTGGTCGGAGGGCCGGTACTGCGATCCGAACGCCAACCAGTTCCGCCAGCATCCGCTGGACTACATCGAATCCCTCGAAGCAGCGGTCCGGGAAGCCCTATCCAAATGCCCCAAGGGCGTTGCGGAAAGCGTGGCGGGCATAGCCGTGGACACGACCGGGTCCACGCCCGTGGCTGTGGACAAGAGCGGAACTCCGCTTGCGCTGCTGGAGGAATTCAAGAACAATCCGAACGCCATGTTCATCCTGTGGAAGGATCATACGGCTGTGCGGGAGGCGGAGGAGATCAATGCGCTGGCCGGGACATGGCCGGAAGGGGATTTTACCCGGTTCGAGGGCGGCGTGTACTCCTCTGAATGGTTCTGGGCGAAAATCCTCAATACGCTGAGAAAAGACAGAAAGGTGCGGGAGGCCGCCTTCTCCTGGGTGGAACATTGCGACTGGATCCCCGCCCTTCTGACCGGGCTCGCAGATCCCCTGACCCTCAAGCGCAGCCGCTGCGCAGCTGGACACAAGGCCATGTGGCATCCCTCCTGGGGCGGGCTCCCCTCAGAGGCTTTCCTGACCCGGCTGGATCCTGCGCTTCAGGGCCTGAGGCAGAGGCTGTTCAGCGAAACCTATACATCGGACGCTGTATTCGGGGGCCTTTCCGCGGAATGGGCGGGCAGGCTGGGCCTCCCGGAAGGCATCCCGGTCAGTGTGGGGGCTTTTGACGCGCACATGGGAGCGGTCGGGGGGGAAATCAAGCCCTACATCCTGTGCAAGGCCATGGGCACATCCACCTGCGACATGCTGGTGGCTCCGAACAAGGAAATCGGGGATAAGCTCATCAAGGGCATTTGCGGGCAGGTGGACGGTTCCATCATACCGGGCATGCTCGGGATGGAAGCCGGACAATCCGCCTTCGGAGACGTATATGCCTGGTTCAAAAAATTGATCCTGTGGCCCATTGACAACCTGCTCATGCAGACCTCCCCGTTCAAGGACTCAGAGGAGCTTTACAGGCAGATCTCCTCGGCAGTTATCCCGGCCCTTTCCAAGGCGGCTGCCCAGATCCCGCCGGATGAGACCGGGATCGTGGCCCTGGACTGGTTCAACGGAAGGCGCACACCCTACGCCAATCAGATGCTGAAGGGCGCGATCGCATCCATGAATCTGGGATCGGATGCGCCGCGCGTATTCAAGGCGCTTGTGGAATCCACGGCATTCGGCGCCAGGAAAATCGTGGACCGTTTCACGGAGGAAGGCATACCCATCCAGGGGGTCATCGCCATCGGGGGCATTCCCAAAAAGGCGCCCTATGTCATGCAGGTGGTGGCGGATGTTCTGGATATGCCGATTCAGGTCGCGCGCCTGGAGCAGGCCACTGCTCTCGGCGCCGCCATGTTCGCAGCAGTTGCGGCCGGGATATACAAGGACATCCCGTCCGCCCAAAAGGCCATGGGAAACGGATTCGAAAAAACCTACAAGCCGGATGCATCCAGCCGCAAGAAATACATGGCGCTTTACGAGCGCTATTCCAGGCTCAGTACATGGGTCGAAAAGGAATTCACCCCATGAACCGTTTCCGCGAGTTGAAGCGCATCGCCTGGGAAGCCAACATGGACCTCCCGGTGCAGGGCCTGGTCCGGTATTCTTTCGGGAATGTCAGCGCTGCGGACCGGGACAGGGCCGTGTTCGCCATCAAGCCGAGCGGGATCCCCTACGATGCGCTCAAGCCCTCCGATATGGTCGTCGTGGATCTGGAAAACCGGATTGTGGAGGGAAAGCTCAGGCCGTCGTCGGACACAAAAACCCATGCTGTGCTGTACAGGCATTTCCCGGAAATCGGGGGCGTTTGCCACACGCATTCGGGTTGCGCTGTTGCGTGGGCCCAGGCCGGCCTGCCCATACCTATTCTCGGGACCACGCATGCGGACCATCTCGCATTCGACATCCCCTGCACCAGGCCCCTGACAAACAGATCGGTCAAGGGCGATTATGAGGAGGAGACCGGACTGGCGATCGTGAAGGCCCTGGCCGGAAGAACCTGCCGCGAAATCGAGATGGCGCTGGTCGCGGGCCACGGCCCATTCACATGGGGGGCCACGGCCGAAAAGGCGGTCTATAACAGCGTCATGCTGGAGGAGATCGCCCGCATGGCCTGGATGACCCTCGAGATCCGTCCCGGCGCACCGCGGCTGAACAAGTCCCTGATCGACAAACATTATCTGCGCAAGCACGGCAGGGACGCAACCTACGGGCAGAAAAAATGATTGCCCCTGCAGCAGGAAGCGGGGCAGTAAAAGAAAACCGGAAACATCATCAGCCCCGGGAAGCGGGGAATGATACACGCATCGCATGAACCGCTCCGCTGCAGGCAGTGGGGTATCAAGCGAAAATCCAAAACACAATGACCCCCAGGAGGCGAATTTTACCCTTAGAGATTAAAAAAACAGGAGAATACACATGAACAATGTCCCCCAGGTTCGCATGGGAATCACGGCGGTCAGCCGGGACTGCTTCCCCATCGAGCTTTCCCAGAAGCGGCGCTCCCTTGTCGCCGCAGCATGCAAGGCGAAGAAAATCCCTGTCACAGAGCTCAAGACAACGGTTGAAAACGAAGCGGATGCGCTCAAGGCATTGAAGGAAATCGAGAAGGAAGGCGTCAACGCCCTGCTCGTTTATCTGGGGAATTTCGGGCCCGAAGGCCCTGAAACCCTGCTGGCGCAGAAATTCGGCGGCCCGGTCATGTTCGCGGCTGCTGCGGAGGAGACGGGGAAGGACCTGGTCGGAGGCCGCGGGGATGCCTATTGCGGCATGCTGAACGCCTCCTACAACATCGGGCTCAGGAAGCTGCGCCCCTACATCCCGGAGTATCCGGTCGGAACGCCGGATGAAATCGCTGGCATGATCGCGGATTTCATGCCTGTTGCACGCGCCCTGCTGGGCCTGCGCAGGCTGAAGATTTTTTCGTTCGGTCCCAGGCCGCAGGATTTCCTCGCCTGCAATGCGCCCGTCAAGGCGCTCTACGACCTGGGCGTCGAAATCATGGAGAACAGCGAACTGGATCTGTACGATGCCTTCCTGTCCGCAAAGGACAGCGCGGAAATCGAGGCTGTTGCAAAGGACATGGCAAAGGAACTCGGTGTCGGGAACAAGCATCCGGACATTCTGAAAAAGCTGGCCCAGCACGAGGTGGCACTGCTCCATTTCATGGAAAAAAATCTCGGCGCCTCAGAATACGGCGTTTTCGCAAACAAATGCTGGCCGTCTTTCGAGAAATACTTCGGATTCGTGCCCTGCTACGTGAATTCCAGGCTGGCCGGCCGCGGCATACCCGTTTCCTGCGAAGTGGACATATACGGCGTGCTCAGCGAATATGTGGCCGGCTGCGTCACGGAAATGCCCGCCACTTTACTGGACATCAACAATACGGTGCCCTATGACCTGATCGAGGCGGGCAGGAAAACCGTGGGGGACTACAAGCCGACCGACCTGTTCATGGGGTTCCACTGCGGGAATACGCCCGCCTCATGCATGGCGAACATCGAGATGAAATACCAGCTCATCATGCACCGGCTCATGGAGCCGGGGAAGAATCCGGACATCACGCGCGGCACGCTCGAAGGCCGGATCCGGCCGGGCGAAGCCACGATATTCCGCATCCAGTCCACTGCGGACACGCAGCTCAAGGGTTATATCGCGGAGGCGGAGGTTCTGGACCTGGATCCCAAATCCTTCGGCGGGATCGGCATCTTCGCGGTGCGGGAAATGGGACGTTTCTACCGCCATGTGCTGATCGAAAAACGCTTCCCGCATCACACGGCGGTCGCGTTCCGGCATGCGGGCAAATCCATTTTCGAAGTCATGAAGGCGCTCGGCGTACCGGACATTTCCTTCAACCTGCCGAAGGGGACGTATTACCCGACTGAGAATCCGTTCGCCGGCTGAAATGCGTCGCAATTTCGAGTTGCGTCGCAGTTTCAGCGTCCCGGATTGTACCCCGGGGTCCGTTTGGATGTAGACATTTGGATTCGCTCGCTGATTCCGGGGCAAGCCCCGGAATTGTCAGTACCCCGGGGTCGCCCGAACCGAAAGGATGGACATGGAACTCCGCAAAGACTCGCGATATGCCCTGCTCGTGCCTTCGAGCATGGGCGTGCGAATCACGCCTGCAGAAGGACAGCCCGTGCACGCAAGCAGGAACTTCTTCCTCCAGGCCACCAGCGCTGAAACGAATGTGGCGAGCATCCCTGCGTTTCTCGGCATGCGCGTGAAGGTGCTCACCACATTCGTCAAGGGCAGCCCGGTGGCGCGCCTGATCAAGGACGATCTCGCGGGCCGGCACATGGATGTCGAAGGCAAAGAGGTCGAACAGGGCGGCCCGTGGGGATTCCGGCATCAGTTCAACATCGCGGACAGCGGGAAAGGTTCGCGCGGCCCGCGCGTGCACAACGACCGCGCCGGCGAGGTGGGCCGCACGCTGAACGTCAGGGATTTCGATCTGGAGCGCATCTTCGGAAAGGAAGGCGTGCAGATCCTGCACCTGTCCGGCCTGATCGCAGCACTTTCACCGGAAACAGGCGAATTCTGCCTGGGGCTGGCGAAGGCAGCGAAAAAGCACGGTACCCGAATCTCATTCGACCTCAACTACAGGGCCTCGTTCTGGAAAAACCGGCAGAAGGAACTCAGGGACATTTTCCACCAGATCGCCGGATCTGCGGATATCCTCGTGGGGAACGAGGAGGACTTCCAGCTGGCCCTGGGGATCGAGGGGCCCGAGGCGGGCGGCAAGGGGCTGGCGGGCAAGATCGACAGCTTCAAGGAAATGATCGGACGGGTCAGGAAAGCCTATCCCGCAGCGTCCGTATTCGCCACAACCCTGCGCGAAGTCGTGAACGCCAACCTGCACAAATGGGGCGCCATCCTGTATGCAGGGGACAGCTGGCATGTCGTGGGGCCGCGCGAAATCGCCGTGCTCGACCGCATCGGAGGCGGGGACGCGTTTGTGGGCGGCCTTCTCCACGCTGTGCTCAGGGGATGGGAGCCTGAAAAATGGGTTCAATTCGGCTGGGCCGGCGGCGCGCTGGCCACTACCCTGCTCACCGATTACGCGCAGCCCGCGGATGAAGAGGAAATCTGGAGCATCTGGGAGGGGAATGCGCGGGTCAAGAGATGATCTGACCGCAAACAAATACAAAAGTGATCATCCTTGCCGATCGACTATCCCCCGGCGGCACGATACCGGGGTGCTTCAATCCGCCGCGGGACGGATTGCGCTTCTTCTCCCTCATCCGCATCCCGTTCGGGTACACCCATGAACAAGCCGTTTCTTGCCTTCATCTTTTTCTCCATCCTGGCCGGGGCCTCATCAGGCCAGGTCCTCAACATCGAGCAGGAGCGCATCCGCACGGATACCACCGGCTGGTCCGGAAACGCCAGGGTCTCCTTCGACATCATCAAGAACCAGAAACAGGTGCTGAATCTGAGCGGAAGGTTCCACGTCCAGTTCAAGACGCAGCGCACCCTGTCGCTGTTTCTGGCCGATTACGGATTTTTGCGTGCGGACCGTTCGGACTTTTCAAACTCGGGGTTCGTGCATTTTCGTTTCAACCGTAAGTTCAGGCCCTGGTTCACGGCTGAGGCGTTCACGCAGGCGCAGTCCAACAAGATCCTGGCGGTCCGTTTCAGGGGACTTCTGGGCGCGGGCCCGCGGTTCCGGATCGTCGCGGTGGAATCATTCCGTCTTTATCTGGCGGCCCTGCCCATGTTCGAACACGAGGAACTGGAGACGGCCGGCATCATCGCCGATCAATTCCGCCTGAGCAGCTATGCCTCCTGGACCTGGAAGCTGTCGGACATCGTCACTCTGGTTCAGACCACTTATTTTCAGCCCCGCATCGATGATCCGGCGGACTTCAGGACAGCCTCGCAAACGGATTTCCTGATGCGGATTTCCAAACGCTTCTCGATCTCATTGAGCTTCAATAACCTCCACGACACACGGCCGCCCGAAGGCGTGGTCCGGTCCGTCTATTCCTTTAAAAATGTGCTTCTGGTGGATTTCGGCGGATAGGGCAGCTTCAGCCGCCCCTCATGCCTGAACCGGTTGCCCGTGGGATTCATGGGCCTGCGGCGGTTTGACGAACAGGATGAAGACCAGGGTGCCGATCAGCGACAATCCCCCGGAAAACAGGAAAATCGACGAATAGCCCCAGCGATGCGCGATGGCTCCGCCCGCGATGCTGCCGATGATCATGCCGGCGTTGAGCACGAATGTGCTGTAAAAGGCCTGGGCCGTGAAGCGTATCGAGGCCGGGCTTTCCAGATCCATAAAAATGGCGGATCCGACATACACGAAGGTCAATGTGAAGATATGCATGAGCTGCAGCGGGATAAGCTGCCACCAGACGCGCATGAACGCGAAAAGCGTCCAGCGGAGGATGGCGGTTCCCATGCCCACGGCAAGGATGTTCCAGATGCCGTGCCGACCCGCTATCTTCGAGAAATGGTACATGGTCACCATTTCCGCCAGTGTCGCCACAGCCCAGATCCATCCGGCCTGCGCATTATTGGCGCCCAGCGCCTTGCCGTACACGCTCAGATAGGCGTGGGACATCTGGTTTGCCGTCTCGACAAGCAGCACGGATATCAGGAAGAGCAGCACGTTCCGCTTCCGCAGCAGGAGCACGAGTTCTTTCCATCCGGAGCTGGAGGGTCTCGAATTGCCGTTGGAGGGGATTTTCAGGAGAAAAAAGACCGCGATCAGGGTGCTGATCGAATACGCGGCGAACAGCCAATGGATGCCGAACCGGTCGTACACCTTGCCGATCAGTGCCACGGCTGTGACGAAACCGAGCGATGCAAAAATGCGGAAATTGGCGAAACGCATCCGCTTGTGATGGCCGAGATAGTCGAAGGTCAGGCTGTCTGCAAGCGTGTTGAGCGGGGCATTGAAGAAGGCAAAGGCCATGATGGCCAGTACCAACAGGCCCATGGGTCTGGCCAACCAGACGAGCGGGAACAGAACGCCGGCCGCCACGGCCAGGCCGGCCGCTATGCGCGCCCTGTGGCCGTGCCTGTCCGCGAAATAGCTCCAGAAAGGCTGGGACAGAATGGCCACTGCAGGCCTCAGCATGAGCAGCAGGCCCAGCGTATAATCGGTGACGCCGAGATTTTCCTTGAAATACGGAGCCAGGTAGGGGAATGCGCCCCCCATGGCGAATGCGAAAAAGAAATAATTGATTCGGATGGCCCGCTTGGCAGGCATGGACATATAACTATTACCTACCTATAATTGAATCTCCCCGGCAGCTCCCGGAGAAGAATCTTCGATCTGCAAGGATAAGACATGAATAGACGCTTATACGCCCCGCGGCAAGCCGCGGAAAATGCGCGCGCCGTCCGATTCGGTCCATCCTCCGTAAAAACAGTATAAAATAATGGAATTCAGTCAATTCCGCAAGGAAAATCGCAACGGCCTCCATTTGGGAGGGAAAGAAGTATCCCCGCGTTTTCGTAGTACAGAAGAAGAGTGAAGGTGTTTTTGAAGCCCCCCGGAAGCCGGCTTCCGGAGAATTTTTGATCTTCAGGAAAAATGGCTGTTCGCATTCGCCCGCTTGCCGCGGGACAAGGCCCGGGGCAAGCCCAGCGGAAAGCCCCGGGGAAAGGGCCCGCCGCCGGATTTCAAAATCGGGAAGGAAAGAAACGGTGCGCCCCGGTCAGCCCAGGGTTCGCTCCAGCAGTTTTGCCGGGATGATCTCATGATGATACGCATGCGGCCGCGGCTTGAGATCAATCTCCTCGAGCAGGATGTCCACTGCCCTGCGTCCGATTTCGAGCGGGAATTGATGGATGGTGACGAAGGGTACCCCGAGCCTGGCCACCACGTCGTTGTCCCCGAACTCCGCCAGCAGGATGTCCTGCGGTATCCTGAGCCCGGCGTCCAGAATGGCCCTGCCCGCTCCGTGGGCGATCAGGCCGCCGACGCAGAGCACGGCATCCGGCCGGATGCCCGACTCCAGAACGCGCTGCATCGTGTCCCGGGCAGCCTCATAATCAATTTTGCAGGTCGCGACGCGGTCCGCTCTTTCCGGGATGCCGAATAGGTTCCTGCCTTTGCAGAAGCCGTTGTATCTGCCGCGTACGACTGAAGGGTGGTCCGTGGGTCCCAGGAACAGGATGTCCCTTCGGCCGTTTTTCACAAAATATTCCATGACTTCAAAAGCTGCAGCCTCGTCGTCTATGGTCACAGAGCTCGTATCGAATCCGTCGATGGTCCTGTCCCAGCTCACGAACGGGATGCCCTGGTCCCGCATGCGCTGCATGAGCCTGCAGTTGGTCGTGGCAGGGACTGCATTGATGAGGATCCCGTCCACGGGCAGGGCGGCCAGGAATTTGAGGTTCCGCTCCTCGTTCTCGAGATCCTCGTCGTTGACCACAATAATGGCCTCGTATCCTTTTTCGCGGGCTCTTTCGTAAATGCCCCGGACCGCTTCCGAAAAAAAGGAAATGCGCAGATCGGGCACCATCACGCCGAGCAGATAGCTTCTCCTCTGAACCAGGCTGCGCGCCATGAGATTGGGATGATATCCCAGATTGTCCGCAACTTCCTTGACGCGCCGCTTCGTTTCCTCCGATATGTCCGTGCTGTCCCGCAGGGCCTTGGAAATGGTGGCGGGCGTCATGCCGAGCTGCTCGGCGATCATTTTGAGAGTCACCTTTTTGCTTCTCATGGAAGTCCTTTCAATCCGTTATTGGATTGAAGCTCACCGCTTCAAAAGGCGGGGAATCTTCGATCCGCAGTTTCGTGAACTGCGACGCGCCTTGAAGATGCGTCGCAGTGATCCGGACCGTTCTCGCGCCCGCTCCCGCGCGGCAGATCGCGGGGAACAGGCCAGAGGAGAGATTCGAAATCTTTCGAAATGCAAAAATCAACAGTCGTCACCTTGAATATCCGTAAAATTCTTTCTGAATTTCCGGAATTTTTTGATGATTATCGAATGTTTAATCCGAGGGTGAACAGGTGAACCGAGTTCAGGCGGCCGTAATCCATGAATGCGTAATCGATTCTTCCTTCGATTCCGGAAATATAATATTGAAGGCCGCAGCCGAGGGTCAGGCCGGCCTCGTCATAGAAGAATTTGTATCCGCCCCGCAGGCTGAAAAATTCACGAAACCGGTATTCCATGGCCGCATGCAGCCTTTCCGGCGTGTCGTTCGGATGGCCGGCCTCCAGGTACCCAGTCAGCGTATGTTTGTCAGCATCCCCGCCACCCGCCAAATCCATTCCGATCCCCATGAAAAAATCCAGCGGCATGCGCACGTCCGCGGGGTTCTGGTACTGCTCCGTGAATCCCACGAAACGGACGTCCGGACCGAAATTCCGTGTGAGGAGGTCGAAGCGCAGTCCGCGAAAGCCTGTCTGAAAACTTACTCCGAAATCCAGATCCCAGTTCCTGGCCTTCACATCGTCCAGATTCTCCTCGATATAGTTGATGTTCCCGCCGATGGAAAGCCGGTCCGTCACGCGGCGTGCATAGGTGACACCCAGCAGGATGTCCCCGGCCGTGAAAGTACCCAGATCCCCGCTCCGGCCGCCTGAAACAAGGTTTTCGGTCCGGATCATTTCCCCTGCGTCCAGCCCGGCGAAGGAGATCCCGAAAACCCCCCATGCCCCGAAATTTTTGGCCACGGAAGCGGTCATGTACCCGATGTCCGCGATGTACCGGATCCGGGTGAATGAGGCGCTGATGCTGCGGATTTCCGTCAGCCGCGAAGGATTCGTAAACACAGCGGATGCGTCGCTGTCCAGCATGCCGCATTTGATGTTTGCCAGGGCCGCGCTGCGCGCGGACGCGGGGAGGTGGAGAAACTGCCACCCGCTCAAGCCCGCCCTGGAAAAAGAAACCGGGTCCAGCCGGGAGAAATCATAATTACTGTTCTGGGCGTGTCCCGCCGCGATTCCGATCCAGACGGCCATCGCGGCCTGCACAAGCATTTTGGGGGTCATGCTTCCGCTCTCCTCTAACGAATCACCACGAATTTTCCGATCTTGCTCTCTCCCTCGTGCCCCGGCGCATGGGACTCCACATGGAAGATGTAGATGCCAGGGACCACGCGCTGCCAGTTCCGGTTGAGCATCTGTCCCTTGGCGACCAGCACGCCGAGCTCGGCATGATGGGTGCTGGCCCATTCGTGCACGCCTGAAATTTCATTGTGCTCCAGCACATTGACCAGGTCCCCGGCCAGGGTGTAGATCCGTATCGTGCATTGGGAGGGGACATTCACGAAATCCAGCTTCCATTGCTCGTTGGGTATCTGGCTGTGCAGCTTGAAAGGATTCGGATAGACGCGGAGCGTGTTCCGGAAATTTTCGTTGTCCGCCGGGCCCAGGGCGAACACCGGGACCACGTTGAAATTGTTCTTCGCGCTCTCCAGGGAGGGCAGCGTGGCGTATACGCCTGTCCGGTCCAGCTTCCAGGGCGCGTCATGCCCCGTGTCAAAAGCCGTGACCACGTAATGGAGGGGCCTGGAGGGATCCAGATCCGCGTCCACAAAGGTCATCATCGAATCGGATTCCATCCCCTCTGCCGCATCCAGATAAGCGTCCGCGGAATCGGCCGGTATCTCCAGAACGCGCTCCCAGGGTCCGAAGCAATCAAACCTGGACCGGTATATCCGGTAGCCGGCCACGTCGTTGATCGCGTAATCCCTGTCCTTGTACCCTGTCGGGATGGGGTACCACTGGACCTTGCACGCATTCACCAGGGGCGTGACCAGCAGGGAATTGTTGCCCACTGTTTCCGGTTTTTTGAGATCGTAGGTCTTGTCCATGGCAGTCGGAGTCGGCGGCGGGCAGGGACAGCTGTACTGGTTCTGCATCAGCTCCCTGGCCGCATCGAGGTTCGCGAACAGATGCGCCCTGCCGTCTATCAGATGCCGGGCGTTTTCCTGCGCGTCATCCTCATTGTTCACCAAGTTGGCCACGCGTTCCCATTCCATGTGCCCGCCGACCGTGGCCAGGACAAGCTTCAGCTTCTCTCCAGGGGCAATGTCATAGGGCCCGGTTTCGAAAATGTACAGGGGGTAGCAGTCGATAAAACGCCTCGCCCGGGGCGTGTTCCGCACGGAATCCGCTGGCATCGGCGTCCCCTCCTCGCGGATCAGGGGCGGGTGCTCGTCATAGGTCAGAGACAGCATGTACGGGTCGTCCGTCCCGCTCTGAAACCACCAGAAGGTCCCTTCATCCTCGTTGGGCGGCTGGGGCCAGAACCACCGGGCCGTGCAGTTCATGTGATCGGGCTCGCCCGGTTCCTTGGACCGTGAGAGCCAGGCGAACGTCAGATACTGCGGTGCCTTGAAATCATGCGTGATGGAAGCGGGGTGTTCGTAATCCGACGGCTCGCCCTGGTCGTTTCCGGTCCATCCGTAGGGCTGTTCCACGGGCTGGTTCGTGGACGGATCGAGCTGGATGCCGTCGCGGAAATAGAAGAGCTGCCGGGCCGGATCCCACTCGAAGTAATCGTCTTCCGTATTGCTGCGCCTGGAGGCGTTGTCCACGGTGTTGCACCCGATGCTGATCTCGCAGGCGCGGGCGAAGCGGAAACCGGTGATTGAGGCGCCTGTGTCCGGATTGGAGAAGGTGTATTCCCAGATGATGAAATCGTCGTACTTCTCCGCGCTCCAGACCATGGCGGTCCAGCTCATTTCGAGGCCGTAGTACACCAGGAAAACGCTTCCGGACGCGGACTGTTCAGGCCCTTCCTTGGAAAGATTGAGATTGTTCTTGAGCGTCACCTTTTTCTTCTCCAGAATTTCATGGGGCCTGAACCATTCGGACCTGAAGGGAATCCGGTACAGCACCAGGCTGTCGTTGACCTCCCCTGCGAACATGTAGCCGTCCATCCCCGGGTATTCGGGAATCAGGGGATTGTAAACCTGGCGCGCAGCCGTAAAGGCGCATCCGGGATAGTCCAGCCTGGAATACCGGTCATTGGGCAGCCGGTCGCCGTGACCGCCGTAGCTGAAGAGATCGTACCACATCCGGCCCCGGTTCAGACGTACGAACGTCTGGAACTGGGTTTGGGAATAGGCGTGGAATCCGCTCATGACAATCATAACCAGCAGGATTCCGCTGATCCGTCGTCTTTTGGAATTAAAATCCGTCATGGACCTCTCCTTGCTTTCTGCCTGAGGCTGGGCCTGCAGTTTGGTCAAAATGCTCGAACATGCCGTTCGGCCCGAAACCAAGCGCGCCGGATTCCAGAATATGCCTGCCATTATCCCTTTTCCCTCAAGGACCAAGGCCTCCCAAATCCGCATCACCGGCGGCGATCCGGCGTTAAAATTCCAATGCGACCGTGAAATAGAACATCCGTTTGGGATTGGACAGGGAACTGTAAAAATGCCAGACATGCGGTTCCCCGCTTTGTGTGAGCAGGGGGATCTGCTCCTGTTCCTCCCAGTTCTGCAGATCCTGGCCGGAGAGCAGATAACGGTCGTAGTTGTTGAACAAATTGATCACGTCGACTCCCAATACCGTGTTCATGTCCCGGAACTTGATCCGTTTGCTGATCTTCAGATCCGTCCGCTGATGGGGGTACCAGCGCCTGTTGTCCGGATACCGGACGCCCGTATAATCGACTGCATAATAGGTATACTGGTCTCCGGCGAAATACTCGTAGTACAATCCCAGGGAAAGGTCCCCCATTGCGATCAGGAATTTTTTCGGCGTGACCAGGCTGAAATTGGCCTTGAGCTTGTAACTGCTGAGCCAGCGAAGCTTGGTTTCGCCGTCCTGGTTCGCGAACGCCATGAGGGACTGGACCTCCGGATTTGCGCTCAGGGACTGGAATCCGTACTTGGCGCCGGAGCTCAACCCGTAGTCGAAGGTCACGGAGGCGGACCAGCGGTTGTTGAAAAGACGCTCCACGTTTAATTCCAGGCCGCGCGTATCCTTGTACATGTCGTTGGCGAACAGGTACACATAACCGCTTCCCATCCTCTGGAGATCCGGCACAACCTCCATGGCGATGTCCTCACCCGCGAATCCGGTCTGGGAGATGCCCCCGCCTGCAGCGAATTGATGCGCCTGTCCGTAATCCAGCAGGGGCCGGTTCGAAAACCGGGTCAGGCGGGTCTGGTCCTTGTAATAGGCGGTCAAATTGAGTCGCACGACATCGAAAATATCCTGGTCGTACCCGAATTCATATTGGATGGCCTTCTCAAAGGTGAGTCCAGGCTGGCCCCAGTACATGCCCCCCACGGGATGAATCGTCTGGAAAATCACGGCCGCGTCCGCCAGGGGATCCGGCGTCTTTTTATTGTAGGGAAGCGTGAACTGGAACGGCGCGCCGTAGAATTTGGTCCAGGCAGGCCTCTGATAGAAATGCCCGTAGCTGAACCGGATCTTCGAGCTGGCTGTGACCGGGAAGGACACTCCGATCCGGGGAGCAATCGCCCATTTCCATTCAGAGGAAAGCGTGTTGCGGTCCCTCAGCA
Source organism: bacterium (assembly GCA_016931355.1). Taxonomy (GTDB): domain Bacteria; phylum Zhuqueibacterota; class QNDG01; order QNDG01; family JABMRT01; genus JAFGEX01. The sequence continues at coordinate 22,064 of JAFGEX010000343.1, read as the reverse complement.
TGGAGGGGATCCAGGCGTCCCGGGAAAGGCCCGCCTGGTCCAGGCCGGCCATGAGCGAGTCATACGTGTAAAAATGGGCGTAATCCGGAAGATCGCGGTTCAGGAACCACAGGTCCGCGCTGTTGGTGGGCATCTGGCCGTCCGAGCCCGATGCGGCGGTCTGTCCGAGAGGATCGAAAACCGGGTTTTCCGGGAATTTCCGCCGCGTGTCGAATCCGTCCACGCGGACGCCCAGGTTCAGCGTGATTCCGGAATATTCGATCTTGTCCTGCAGGTAGAACGCCGTTTCCAGCGGGCTCCCCTTCCAGATGTTGGTCGTGACAATGCAGTTGTCTATCCCGGAATGGGCCACGTCGATGCTCTCATAATCCATGTCGTTCAGCTTGAGAACCGCGCCGCTCTTGATCTGATGGGCCCTGTGCAACTGGCTGGTGAGGTCTCCGCCGAAAGACAGGCTTTGGGAGCGCAGGACATTGGACGGATAGGGGCTCCCGCCGCCGAGGCTGAATGCGTTGTTGAGGGACTGCCAGCCCCAGCTTTCGTCGATCTTGGCAGCCGGAAGCCGCTCGTGCGAATAGTCCGGAATGATATACATCCTGTCCCGGTAAACATTCAGGTTCAGGGTGTAAAAAGTGGAAGGGCTCAGCGTGTGCTGCCACTTCAAGGTGTGCACGCCGATGTTGTACCGGGTCGTGCCCCTGCCGTACGTGGAGCCCCACATGGACCAGTAACCGCCCCCCATGTAGGGATCGAGCATCCAGTTCGGCACAGCCCCGCCGCCGGCCGTTCCCATCTCCCTGCTGGTAGCCGTGTTGTCCGGCCGGAACGCCGAGTTCTTGTACCAGCCGCTGACCAGGTTGTAGGACAGCTTGATGCTGGGGGATATGAGCCAGTTGAACTTGGCCTGCACGTTGTATTCCGGCTGATAGGGTTCGAGGGTCGGATAGATCGAAACGGCCTTCTTGTAATTTCCGGAAAGGAGGAAATTCGTGTTCCTGGCGAAAGAGCCGAAAAAGGTTCCCTCCACTTCCTGGTCAGGCCGGTTGACGTAATCCGTCAGTATTTTGTTGCCGTCCGCCTGATGCAGGAAGGCCTGATGCACTTCCTCCACGGTCGGCGTACGGCCCTCCGGCCAGCCGTAGTAGCTCCTGAAATAGTTGGCGCCCATTTCCGGCCTTTTCGCGAGCGTGCTCTCCCAGTAGGCCAGGTCGAAATCCGTGTATTTTTTCAGCGTTTGATCGAACATGTTCCGGCCCCAATGGTACTGGCCGGCCGGCCTGTACCTGTACTTGAGCGTCCCGCTGAGGTTGATCCGGTCGCTCCTGGCCTCCTTGGTCACCACATTGACCACGCCGGACATGGCGTTTCCGTACTCCGCGTTGTAGCCTCCGGTCATCACGGATACTTCCTGTATGGCCGTGGTGTTGATGCCCTTCCAGCTGTCACTCAGGACGCCTCCGGTCATGGAATTGCCGTCCATGTTGTAGGCAACCTCGCTCCCGATGCCGCCCCGGATGTAGGTGACCGTCCCGGTGTAAAAAATGCCCCTCTGCTGCCGGACCACGTCCTCCATCTCCGTGATGGGGGTGCGCGCCAGGGCCGCGGCGTTGACCACCATCTCGCTGCCGGTCACGTCCATTTCCACCAGCGGACGCTCGGCCACGACAATCACTTCCTGCCCCTCCAGCACAGCGGGATTGAGGTTGAAGTGGATGTCCTGGGTCCGGTTGACCATCACTTCGACACCGGTTTTCGTCAGGGTCGCATACCCCATCATGCTCACGCGGATATCGTAAACGCCGGGCGGAACATTGATGATGAAATAGCGCCCGTCCCCGTCGCAGGCCGCACCCAGGGCTGTCCCCACAACCAGCACATTCGCCCCGGACAGGGGATCCCCGGTCTGGGCGTCCGTCACCCGGCCGGCTATCTTGCCGGTTGTAGCGCAGAACGAACGGGGAGCCCACAGCGGGCATGCGGCCAACAGAAGTACGGCCCATCTCATTGCGATCCGATTGATGAAACGACTCATGGCTTTTTGTCTCCCAATCATCCAACGGGTTGAAGCGCTGCTGCGGAAGCCGCGGCAGCGGACCGCGCCGGGATCACAGTTCAAACAGGAATCCGAGGTTCATCAGAAAATAGGATCTTCTATTCGATTCTGTGAAGACAAAGGTCCACAGAGGCATGAATTCGAGCTGCTTCCTGACCACGAGGGAAATTCCCAGTTGAATCCCCGGTTTGACCTCGGACACCTCATCCAGCCGGACTTCCGCCACATTCGGGCCGTATCTTCCAACCGCCCTGGCGTCCGAGCGGATCATAAAAAGCCCGGCTCCAACCTGCCCGGACAGCGCCAGCGTTTCGCCCGCATCCTTCAGCGCCTTGAACCGGACGGATGGAACGAATTCCAGCACCGTTGTACCGCCGGACTTGCTGTCGAACAGATAGAGATTGTCATAATCCAGGGAATCGACTCCGTCCACGCGCACCGTGTAAATGGCCTTCATGCGTATCGGCGGGGCGAGGTCCATCATCCTGTAGCCGTCCGGGGTCCAGCGGCAGTAACCCAGCCGCAGTCCCGCGGACCAGATATCGGAAAAACGGTGAAATCCGGATATGCCGGCGCTGAATCCTGCATTCCAGTATTGGCTCTGCGCTCCAAATTTCTGCGCATAGCTGCCACCTGTAATGAAGGTCCAGGATTTTCCGAATGACTCAACAGGGATCAGGATACAGACTAATAATCCAATAATCAAACGTTTAAGGGGCATTTCCCGTCCTCCTTAATCGTTAGCGAAAACGTTTAAGATGTGTGAATCAATCTTAAAAAAATTTTCTGTTATTTGCAAGACTTTTTTTTGAAAATCAATTGGAAGATGCACCCCGGGGTTGGAGAATCATCCCGGGTCTGCCGGATTTGTGGATTCTGTGCTCCGGTCATGATTCATTGATGCCCCAGGAGACTGCGAACCTCAAAATCCGGGATCCAGAGTCGAACAGACCCCGGGGTCCACCCCGGGGTGGGAGCATCACCCTGCTGTCATTCCAGAAATCTTTTATCGGGAATCCACCCGAAGATTCCTGAGTGCAACCCCGATCTCCCGGGTCAACCCCGGGGTTGAAGAATCCCAGGAAATGTCATCCCGGGTGCCCGGGAAAACTGTGATTCGGTGCACCAGACAGGATTCCTCCATGCATAAAGTACCAGAAAGCATCAAAACCCGGGATCCATGATTTGTTTTCAAGCGGATCCCCGGGGCCCACCCCGGGATTGGAGCATCAGAAAATCAGCCTTGACATTGACGATGGATTTATTTTAATTCAAATAATATTAGAGCTCAACAGTGACAACTCTGAACACAATCGAAAAAAAATTTCTGCCGAATACGCTTCTCCGGAGTGCCCTTTTCCCTGACACCTCAGAGGTTATCTCCGCACAGGAAGCAAAGATTATGCGATCAGGGCAACCCGGCCCGGCGGTTTCAGCTCTCTATCCGTCCTGCACGGATGAGAAACACCGGATAGCCGGCGTGATTGCAGGGAATTTGGCCCTGGATTTCAGGAGGATGGACCATGCAGGAAGATAAATCGTTTTACTTCAGCGGCATGGAACTCTCCGATGTTCTGGTTTCGGACATTCTGGAGATGAATCCCTGGTGGCAGGACAAGCCGATGTCCGTGCTGCCCGAAACGCGGCGCCACCTTGTCGATCAGATGAAAACACGATTTGAAAGGCGGCTGGCACCCATCGTCATTGTCCGAGGCCCCAGGCAGATCGGCAAAACAGTAGCCCAGAAACAGATGATCAGCGATCTGCTGAAAAAGGGCATTGCGCCCGATCGAATCATGCGCCTGCAGTTCGAGGAAATACCCTCCTTCAAGCGGCTTTCCGAACCCATTCTCCGAATTGTGGAATGGTATGAAAGAACGGTCCTCCGGAAGACCTTAAACGAAGCGGCCCACGCCGGAACGCCCGCATGCATTTTTTTGGACGAGGTCCAGAATCTCGAAGATTGGGATGCGCAATTGAAATTTCTCGTCGATCATTCCACGCTTCAAATGATCGTCACCGGCAGTTCGGCCTTGAGGCTCGAAATGGGCAGGGACAGCCTTGCGGGAAGAATCTCCACGATTGACGCCGGCGTCCTGTCGCTGACGGACATTGCAAAATTCCATTCTGTCGATCTCGGAAATCCGTTCTGGGAGGAAAACGGGCTCGAAGCCCTGACGCGCAAGGATTTCTGGCTCGACCTGAAGAATCATGGAGAAAACAAAAAAGACAAAAAAGACCGGGCATTTTCATGGTTCTCCGAGAGAGGCGGGTACCCCATCGGTCATGAAAGGATGGATATCCAATGGGAGTACATCGCGGATCAGCTCAACGAAAACGTGATCAGGCGCGTCATTCAGCATGACCTGCGGATCGGAGAAAAAGGCCGCAAGCGGGATCCTCAATTGCTCGAAGAAACATTCCGCCTCGCATGCCGTTATGCGGGCCAATCCACACCGCCGGAAACCTATGCCCGCGAGGTTCATCGGGCCATCGGAGCAAACGTCGGTCCTCATAGAATCACTCAATACTTGAAGTTTCTTGACAATACCCTGCTCATCCGCCTCATCCCACCGCTCGAAATACGCCTGAAAAGGAAACGAGGCGCTTCCAAAATCTGTCTCGCCGACCATGGTCTTCGGATGAGCTGGCTGCAGGAAAAAATCCCCCTCGATCCGACTGCGCTTCAGAATGAGCCGCATCTGACGACAATGGCCGGATATATTGCCGAAAGCGTGACCGGCTCCGTCCTATCCACTCTTGGTGGCCTGGATTTGTCCCATTTTCCGGAAAGAAAGAACGAACCGGAAGTCGATTTTGTCATTACCATCGGCGCAAAGCGCATCCCCATTGAGGTCAAGTACCAGCGCAGGATTGATCCCCTCCGGGATACCGAGGGATTGCGCTCTTTCATAGAAAAAACTCAGAACAATGCGCCTTTCGGGTTGTTGGTCACACAAACCGAGGAAACCCGGATCGACGATCCGAGAATCGTCAGCCTGCCGTTGAGTTCGTTGATGCTCCTGGTTTAGCCGGAACCGTTCGTGAATCGACAACATCACGAGAACGCCGTGCTGAAAGTGAAAAGGAAAATCGAATGAAACGGTATTCAATCCTGTTCATCCTCCTTTTTATTATATACTGCACCTCCCCTCGCCTTCGTTTCGAAATCCGCGACACGGCGGGCATGCGCTGGTACAAGGGCAATACGCACACACATGCGCGCGAGGGGGAAAGTGATTCCACAGTGCCGGGGGTCGCGCAATGGTACAAGGACCGCGGCTATTCATTCCTCGTTATCACGGATCACTCCGTCGTCACATACCCGCCGGAACTGACCGCTCTCGCGGACTCCTCGTTTCTTCTCATGCCGGGAGAGGAAATCATGGGATATTCCGGAGAGGACCTGCTCGAAATCAACGGCCTTAACATCCGCGAAGCGATACTGCCCTGGCATGGCGAAACCGTATCCACAGTGCTCCAGGAATTGATCGATGATGTGCGCAGGCAGAACGGCGTCCCTGTGATCAATCATCCGAATTTCCAGTGGAGGCTGGACCGGTACGCCCTGTCCGGCGCGGAAAACTGCAATTTGTTCGAACTGTACAACGGGTGCCCGGGCACCAACAATGAGGGGGATGAAAACCATCCGGGACTGGAGGAAGTCTGGGATTTCGTGCTCACTTCGGGCAGGCGCATGTACGGCATCGCCTCGGACGACGGCCATGAGTATAAGAGGTTCTCGCCGGAACTTTCCAATCCGGGCAGGGGATGGATCGTTGTTCAGGCGATGCGGCTGGAACCGGAGGACATACTCAGGAGCCTCGAATCCGGGCTTTTCTATTCCAGCACAGGAGTCGGGATCCGGAATCTCCACATTCAGCAACGGAAAATCGAGATTTTGATCGAGCGGGAAGCGGGGCTGGAATATAAAACCGAGTTCATCGGTTCGGGCGGGAAAATCCTGCGTTCGACAAAAAGAAATCCTGCCGTTTATCATCTGTCAGACGAAAGAAATTACGTACGCGCGAAAATCACGGATTCAAAGGGGCGCGCTGCATGGATGCAGCCGGTGTTTGTCGTGCGGTGATGCATCGTCAGAAATGAATCCTCCGGTAATTCCCTCCCTGTATCCCGGGCGTGAGGCTTGTATGCACCGAAGGCATTGAGGAATCTCAACCAGGACTGTAAATCTGCCTGCCCTGTTGGCCCGGGATGACAGCGTCCCCAAAATTATCTCAGAATCCAGATAGCAGATTCACGATTTCAGATTTATTGAAAGATCTGATACCATCACCTCCGGTAGGTCTTCCCCTTCGCTGACCAGTCCAAACCTTTGTGCACATGAAGCATCGGTAATGGGCTGACCTCCCGGAGGAAAATTTTCCAAACCCCTTCGATGCTTGAAGCGCATCTTTCCCGAACCCCTATCCCCGGTCCCCGATCCCCGTTCTGCTCAGAACCGCTTCGTGTACACATGGCAGTAAGGCTGCTTTCCGGTTTTCTCGTAATAATCCTGGTGGTAGTCCTCCGCCTTCCAGAATTCGCCCGCCTTCGTGAGCTTCGTGGCGATGCGCAATCCCTTTTCCACCAGGATGCGTATCAGTTTTTCAGCCGTCTTTTTTTGCGATTCGCTCTGATAGAATATTTGGCTTCGGTACTGGTCTCCGATGTCCGGGCCCTGGCGGTTTACCTGCGTGGGATCGTGTATTTCGAAGAACAGTTTGGCCAATTCCTCGAAAGAGGTTTGCGAGGGATCGAATACGACCTTGAGCGCCTCCGCGTGGCCTGTGCCGTGCGAACACACCTCCTCGTAGGTCGGATTCTGAGTATGCCCGCCCGTGTACCCGACCTCTGTTGAAATCACACCTTTCTTCCCGGCGAAATGATGCTCCACGCCCCAGAAACAGCCGCCCGCGAATACAGCCGTCTCTTCTGCAGCAGCAGAAGCGGCTGGGATGAAATCCATGGAAATCGAATTCACGCAATGCCGCGTGTTCTTTGAAGTGAACCCTTCATTGAGAAAAACATGTCCGAGATGCCCGCCGCATTTCGCGCATACGATTTCCGTCCGCATCCCGTCCCGGTCCGGGACGCGTTTCACCGCGCCCTCGATCTCGTCGTCGAAGGAGGGCCACCCGCAATGGGATTCGAACTTGTCCTCGGACTTGTAGAGAGCCGCACCGCATTGCCTGCACACATACGTTCCTTTTTCATGATGATCGACGTATTCGCCTGTAAAGGGCGCCTCCGTCCCTTTGTGGAGAATCACCCGCTCCTCTTCCCGGGTCAATGGTTTCTGTTTCATGTTGTCCTGGGCTCCGATTTTTAACGCGATGAAAAGCAGGCACAGCAGGCCTGCCGCCATTCCGAATGGTTTCCGTTTCATGACAGTCACCCCTTTTGCCTCTCGACCTTGCTTCACATTCCCCGAACATCTCTAAACTCCCGCCCGCGGATTTGGTTCCTTTTCTGAAAGAATATCTTGATATTTTCAGGAGGATTGATTTTCTTACTCTTGAACGCACCGGCTGAAGATCATCAACAGGGAACGGCCTGCATTTTACAAAATATTTCGCAGAGCACACGCGGAATCATCTGAAACCCGACCGGTAGCAGGCCTCTTTCTTCTCTGAAAAAAAGGATACTGTCATGGCCAATCCGAAGCACGTGAAGCTCGTCCTCAGCACAAGAAAAGCCCTGGGGATGATGAGGCGCCAGCAGCTCGACAGCCTCCAGGAGCCCCTGAACCTGGAGGCCATGGTGGAGGAGAACCTGGATCTCAGCGGATTCAGGATGCATCATGCCAATCTCCGGTTCGTACGCTTCAAATCCGCCAACTTAAGCGGCACGGATCTGCGCGGTGCGGATCTGACCGGGGCCATGCTGAAAATCGCGAGTGCCGGCGGTTGCATCTTATTCAAAGCGATTCTCCGCGACGCGGATTTCTCCAGCGCGGACCTGAGAGGCGCGGACCTGCGCGGTGCGGACCTCTCCGGAGCGGATTTCAGCGGCGCCAACCTTTCCGGCGCGAAGCTGGTGCAGGCCAACCTGACAGGCACGATCCTGAAGCACACCGTTCTGCGCCAGGCCGATCTCTCCGGCGCCCTGCTCAAGGGTTCGAACCTGTTCGCAGCGGATCTGACCAAAGCAGCGATGAACGGCTGCCGGATGGCGCAGCTCAATCTGGAAAACACGAAGATGCCGGGCCAGGACCTGCGCAGCCTGAACCTCTCCTCCTGCCATTTCGCCGGAGCGGATTTTTCCGAATGCAATCTGTCCGGCATGCCCCTGAAAGGCAAGGTGTTCAAGAATGTGAATCTCCGGAAGGCGGATCTCGAGGAAGCGGACCTGGAAAAGGCGGTTCTGTCCGACTGCAACCTCAGGGAGGCGAATCTGTCCATGGCCAATCTTTCCGGAGCAGTCGGGGAAAGGACGGTTCTCTACGGCGCCAATCTTTCACGCGCCACTCTGGCCATGGCCGTGTTTCAGCATGCGGATTTTCACGGCGCCAATGTGAGCCTCGCGGATTGTTCCGGAGCGGATTTTACCGGGGCTGACTGCCATTCCGCGGATTTCACGAGCGCCAATCTGTCTTCCGCCAATTTCGAAAAAGCGGGCATGTCCTATGCAAAGCTCGGGCATGCGAACCTGAAGGATACATCATTCAAAGGCGTGGATTTCAGCCAGACGGAACTCGGGAATGTGGATTTCGGAAATCCCTACATCGTCGAGTGGCTCATGGGAGACAAATCATGACTGATTTAAAAATGCGGGTGTTCCTTTTCCTCTCCGGATTCGTCCTGTTATCCGGATTGTTGTCCTGCACGACCGAAACTGGATGGACCTCCCTTTTCAACGGTAAAAACCTGGACGGATGGAAGGCCTCCGAGAATCCGGGTTCGTTCTCTGTGGAAAACGGCGAATTGATATGCAGGGGGCCCAGGGCCCATCTCTTTTATAAGGGCGACCAAGAGCAGGCGGATATCAGCAATTTCGAATTCAGCGCTGAAGTGCTGACAAAACCAGGCGCCAATTCCGGCATCTATTTTCACACCCGCTTCCAGGAGGATGGCTGGCCGTCGCAAGGCTACGAAGTCCAGGTCAATAATTCTCATAAAGGGGAAGGGGATTACCGCGAACTGAAGAAAACCGCGAGCCTGTACGGTGTACGCAACCTGTACAAGGCCATGGCCCGGGACGACAAATGGTTCCGCATCGGGATTTCAGTACGCGGCAAACGGATCCAGGTGTCTCTGGACGGTATCCCGGTCGTGGACTACACGGAGCCGGAAAAACTGGAGTCCGGGGAACCGGGACGCAGCCTTTCATCCGGCACATTCGCCCTGCAATGCCATGATCCGGGCAGCGAAGTCCATTACCGAAACATCCGGGTGAAGATTCTTCCGGATGATCCGGGCTATTCAGGGTATGCCGCTGCTGCGGACTCCATCGATGAGGAAATCGTGCGTCTGGGCATGGAGAATTTCCCGGTTCTGGATCTGCATGTGCACGCCAAGGGCGGTTTGACGCCTGAAAAGGCGCTGGAGAATTCGAGAAAGACCGGGATTTTCTACGGAATCGCAGCCAACTGCGGACTCGGTTTCCCCATCTCAGACGACCGCGGGATCGAAGCGTATTTGAAATCCATGCAGGGCATCCCGGCCTTTATCGGCATGCAGGCCGAGGGCCGCGAATGGACAGGCCTTTTCTCCAGGAAAATGATCGACCGTTTCGATTATGTGTTCACGGACGCCATGACATTCACAGACGATCAGGGCAGGCGCATGCGGCTTTGGATACCCGAAGAAGTGCATGTCGGGGACAGGCAGGCATTCATGGACATGCTGGTGAACCGCATCGCATCGATCATGGAAAATGAACCGATCGACATCTACGTCAACGCGACCTTCCTGCCGGACACGCTGGCTTCTGAGTACGATTCGCTCTGGACTCCTGAGCGCATGCAGCAGGTGATCGATGCGGCGGTCAGTAACGGAGTGGCGGTCGAAATCAATGCGCGCTACCGGATCCCAAGCGAAGCCTTCATCAGGCGCGCAAAAGAGGCAGGCGTGAAATTCACGTTCGGCACGAACAACGCGGATGCGGATTTGGGGAGGCTGGAGTACTGCCTGGATATGGCGCGGAAATGCGGATTGACCTGGCAGGACATGTGGGTGCCGGACCGGACTTTGTAGGGACGCCCGGCCGTGCGCCCCTTCCGGACGGTCCCGCGGCAGGACCCGGGACTGGATCCGTCGAATTTCCCTTTTAAACAGAACTTTAAAACCGTTGATTTTTTCCGCCAAGGAGCGAAGGATGCTCATGAAAAGATTCTTATTCGTATGGATCGCCGCCGTTCACGTCCCCTTCAGGCTCGGGGCGGGAGAGAACAACGCAGCGCCGGATGTCCAGGAAATGGTCCGGCGACTGGATGCACTCTACCGAAGCAACTCCAGTTATGTCCGAATGGAGATGGTGATCCAAACCCCTCATTGGGAGCGCACCCTCAAGATGAAGGCCTGGTTCAAGGGGATGGACAAGACCTTCATCCGCATTTTGGCACCCGCCAAGGATGAAGGCGTGGCGACTCTGCGAATCAAGAATGAGATGTGGAATTACCTGCCCAAGATCAACAAGGTCATCAAGGTCCCCCCTTCCATGATGATGAGCTCCTGGATGGGATCCGATTTTACCAATGATGATCTCGTCAAAGAATATACCTGGACGGACGACTATCAGTTTGAACGGATCCGCGGGGAAGACGCGCAGGACAGCTTGATTTATCTTCGGTTGATCCCCAATGAAAATGTGGCCGTCGTCTGGGGCAAGGTTGTCGTGGCGGTGCGGCGTGAGGACACGCTGCCGGTGTGGGAAGAATATTATGATGAAAAAGGCGGGCTGATGCGCCTGATTCATTTTAAGGATATTCAAGTGCTGGGCAACCGCAGGATTCCGACCGTGATGGAACTGATTCCGCAGAACAAGGAAGGGCAGAAAACGATCATTCGATACCTGGATGCCGCGTTCGACGTTCCTGTCGCGGATGACGTTTTCAATTTGAGAAACCTGCAATCCGGACGGTGACATGATATTCAAAATTGCACTCCGAAACACCCTTCGTCAGAAACGGAGGACTGTCCTCACCCTGCTTACCATGTTCGGCGGCTTCGTCCTGTCCGCGATTTCAATCGGCTGGTCGGACGGCACTTACAACAACATCATCGACATGTTCACGCGGAATCGCCTGGGTCATATTCAGGTGCACGGCAAAGGGTACCTGGACAAGCCTTCGATTTACAATTCCATCAAACGTTACGAACAAATCGGGCAGGCCATTCAGGGACTGGCCGGCGTGGAGACCTGGACGCCGAGGCTGTATTCGGCGGGATTGGCATCCGTCGGCGACAACAGCGCGGCCGTTCAGATCATCGGGATCGATCCGGAAAGGGAACAGCGGGCGACGCGGTTCAATCAAAAAATCATTTCCGGAAAGGCCTTCGGCGGGCGGGCGGAACACGGTGTCATTTTGGGAAAATCATTGGCGGAGGTTCTGAAGGCGACGGTTGACGACGAATTGATCATGGTGTCGCAGGCAGCCGACGGCTCCATCGCCAACGATTTGTACCGCATCGTCGGCATCATTCAAAGCGGGGAGGAGACGAGCGACCGCATGTCCGTTTACATGCATCTTGCGGACGCCCAGGCACTGTTCGTCCTTCCCTCGCAGGTTCATGAAATCGCCGTGATTGCCAAAAACCTTCATTCGATCGACAGGCTGACCCGAACAATCAGGGAACGGCTCCATGCACCGGGATTGTCGGTGGAACCCTGGCAGGAATTCGCCAGATCCTTTTATCACGCGATGAAAGCCGATCTGGAGGGCATGTGGATCATGATCTTTGTGATCGTGCTGATTGTGTCCATCGGCGTGTTGAACACGGTTCTGATGTCGGTGCTGGAGCGCACCCGGGAATACGGCATGGCAAAGGCCGTCGGCACCCGCCCGAGCCAGATTTTCTGGCAGGTCGTATGCGAGGTCAACCTCATCACGCTGGCAAGCATCGTTCTGGGGATCTGCGTCAGCATGCTGATCAACCGGTTTTTGTCCGTTCATGGAGTCACGATACCGACTCCGTTTACCTACGGAGGCGTCACGTTTGACAAGATGTACTCGGCCGTAAATGCGCGCACGTTGTATCTGCCGGGTTTGTCGGTCTTCCTGTCCGCATCGCTGGTCAGCGTCTTCCCGGCCTTGCGGGCGGCGCATATCCGACCGGCCAAGGCGATGAGAATCCACTAGAGGTTATGGCGATGTGGATTTATTTCAAACTGGCCTGGCGGAACCTGTTCCGAAACAAGCGCCGCTCCTTCATCGCGGGCACAGCCATCGGCCTGGGATTGGCGGCCTTGATTTTCACCGACGCCCTGATCATCGGCATGAATGAGAATATGATCCAATCGGCGACCGCCTCTTTTCTTGGAGAAGGCCAGATCCATCGGAAGGGGTTTCGACAGACTCAATCCGTGGAGGCGACCATCAACGGACTCGACGACGTCGTGGCCGATCTGAAGAAAGAGCCGATTGTCCGGCATTTCACGCTGCGGGTCATGAATCTGGGCATGATCAGCTCCGCCGCCAATTTCAGCGCCGTGGAATTGGTCGGCATTCAGCCGGAGACGGAGGCGGCCGTTTCCCAGGTGGACGAGGCGATCATCAGGGGCTCGTTTTTCAGCGGCCCGAACGACCACGACATCGTGATCGGCAGCAAATTGGCGGATCTTCTCGAGGTCGGACTCGGAGACCGGGTTGTGGTGACCGTTTCGGAAGCCCGTACCGGCGACCTCTCGCAGGAAATGTTCCGGGTTTCCGGCATCACTCGTTTCAATATCCGGGAAATGGACGCCGGCATGGCGTTCATCCGTCTGATCAAAGCGCAACAGATATTTGGCATCCCGGACAACGTGCATGAAATCGCCATCCAATTCACCGGATCCCAGTACGGCGGCGATGAATCCCTTCCCTTCTGGGAGAAATACTCTCAAAATGGGAATGAGGCCTTGGGATGGACAAAAATTTGTTCGGAACTGAAAGCGGCGTTGGACTTGTCGGATTTCAGCACCTTGCTCATCGGAGCCGTTTTATTCGGCGTGGTGGCGTTGGGGATCGTCAACACCCTCTTCATGTCGCTTTACGAGCGCATGTTCGAATTCGGCGTGCTGCGTGCGGTCGGAACGCGTCCGTTTGGGGTGGCAAAACTGATTTTATGCGAGGCGGGCGCCCTGGCGGTTTTGAGCATACTCCTGGGAAACAGTATCGGCTTCATCGTCACCGCGGCTGTGGGCAAAATGGGCATCGACTACAGCGGGATTGAATGGGCCGGTGTCACTTTTCGCCGATTGATTTATCCGGTGATGGAAATGAGGCAATTTGTGATTTATCCAAGCTGGACCTTTTTGTTGACCATCATCGTCGGAATTTATCCGGCTGTTTATGCGGCAAAACTGTCTCCGGCGACGGCCATTCGAAAATCATTATAAACCGGGCTGCTGTCGTTCAGATGACATCCAAGGATCCGGCGCAGAGGAGCAATCGATGGTGACAAGCGAATACGACACAATCATTGAAACGAAAGCGATATCCAAGACCTATTCTGAAAACGGCGTTCCCGTTCACGCTCTGACGCATGTGGACTTGACGATCCGGCGCGGTGAATTTACCGCCATTGTCGGCCCCTCCGGCTCGGGCAAGACGACCCTGCTCAACGTGATTTCCGGCCTGGATACGCCGACGTCCGGTGAGGTATGGCTGAGTGGCGAACTTCTCTCGGCCATGAGCGGACGGCGGCTGTCGGACTTCCGGCGGGATCACATTGGATTTATTTTCCAGGCCTACAACCTCATTCCCGTATTGAGCGTGGAGGAAAACATTGATTATATCATGCTTCTTCAGGGTGTTCCGAAAACGGAACGGCATCGCCGCGTCGCGGACATTCTGAAACAGGTCGGATTGGCCGGTTACGAGAACCGCCGTCCGCCCAAGCTCTCAGGAGGCCAGCAGCAGCGGGTGGCGGTCGCCCGCGCCATGGTATCGAAACCGTCCCTGATTCTCGCCGATGAACCGACGGCCAACCTCGATTCCAAGACAGGCGCCGGGCTGCTCGATATGATGAGGGAGCTGAACCGGCAAACCGGCATGACCTTTATTTTTTCCACCCATGATGAATTGGTCATCCGGAAGGCGCGACGACTCGTCACGTTACAGGACGGGACGATCGTGCATGATGAGGCACGTTCATAAAGAAACCTCCGGATTGAAGCTCCCGCCGCAAGCGGCGGGGAATCTTCGATCTAGAGGGAAAAAGACATTGATATTCATTCGCTTTTCCCGGGGCAAGCCCCGCGGAATATGCTCGCTCTCAGATTCACCTGGGGATTAAATGAAGGGAATGGCCGTCATCCGTGTACTCATCGCGCAGGTCCGGCGGGCCGGCGGTCTTTCCGCACCAAGAGTCGTGTCGGATCGTCGGAAAATGAAAGCGCTGAAAATCCTCTGGTGCCCGTTCCTGCTTTTTTCCGCGCTGCCGGGCATGGCTGCGGAAGGTCCGACTACTCTCGGCGGATATTACAAAAACTTTTCAGTCGTCCTTGTCCCGCCGGGCGTCCGTAACGCTGCCTCGCCCTATGCAGGCGATTCCCCCTTGGGATTGGTGAACAACCGGCTGCGCTTGCATGTATCCACGGCGTTCAAACAAATCTTATCTTTCGCTTTGGCGTATGACCTGTCGCCGCGGATTCAGGATCCCTCCCTTTTTGATCAGCCTGCTTTCATCGCGGACATCAACCCGTATCATTATCGAGCGACCGATCTGCATTCCCGTCTCTACCCTTCAAAGAAGGAAGACACCGAATCGTTCGGCCTGTTCCAGAATTTGGACCGGGCCTTTCTCACCCTGAAAACCGGATGGGCCGATCTGGATATCGGCCGCCAGGCCATCGCCTGGGGCAGTGCCCGGGCGGTCAATCCCACCGATGTCATCGCGCCGTTTACTTTCGAGGATCTGGATACCGAAGACCGGATCGGCGTGGACGCCGTCCGGCTGCGCATACCCATGGGATTCATGGGCGAGTTGGATGCCGGCGCCGTTTTCGGAAAAGACTTTCAATATCCAAACAGCGCCTGGTATCTGCGCGGAAAATTTTATTTTGCGAAAACGGACATGAGTCTGTTGCTCGTTGATTTTCAGGAGAATATGCTGGCCGGCATCGATCTGGCCCGGTCCATCGGCGGTGCCGGCGGCTGGTGCGAGGCAGCCTATGTCATCGCCGACGGTTTTCGACGCCTCCGGATCGACCAACCGACGAATTATTTCCGCGCCACCGTCGGTGTTGATTATCATTTGAACGATCAAACGTACGGATTTATCGAATATCATTTCAACGGCGCCGGCGGCGTTCAGCCGGAACACTATCTCGACATTTTCAATAACCCGGCGATCTCCCGCGGCTGTATTTATCTCATGGGGCGGCATTATCTCATCCCGGGGGCCACCTGCCAGTTGACGCCCTTGACCGTCGCCTCCGGACAGATTCTGATCAACCTCGGCGACCGGTCCCTGTTCGCCGCTCCTCAGGTCGAGTACAATATTTCCGAAAACATCTATCTTTCCGCCGGCGTCTATTGGAGTCTCGGCGGCCGACCCGAATACCGGTCCGAATCCGGCCTGCCGCCGGTAATGACCCTGCAATCGGAATTCGGCGTTTATCCGGACATGTTTTATTCTTCATTCAGAATTTATTTCTAGGATGGAAAGCACGCATGGACGGCGGGCTCCCGGTTGTTGCGGCCGTTCAGGAAAACCGGGAGGGGCCGGGCAAGGATTCCGGCAGAGCGTTTTGTCACTCTGGTCGTGGCAGAAAGGTTTGTCGGAGTCCGGGGAGCCAATGGATATCATCACAAAACCGGCGACTGATTCTTCTCCCTGCTCCCCCTTTTTATGCACACCGGAGCACAGCCCCGGTGCGATCATCCTTGGCGCTTCTGCCGGACAGGACCCCCTGATCGCCCTGTGGCTCTGCCCCAGGGCGAATCATCGCGAGGGCTTTGCCCTCCGAATATACGAACATAGGGATTGAAGCTCCCCGCCGCAAGCGGCGGGGAATGCGCTCGCTGTCAGATTCAACAAGGGAACGCTAGGATTTCCCCTGTTCGATAAATATAATTTTAAGATATAAAAGCCGTATGCGCAGACCCTGTCTGCGGAGACAGTTCATAAATCGTTCTTCAGGTTCATCGGCATGCCATCCACATAAGCCCTTATTTCATCGCGCACCCTTCGGTAAGAGTCCAATGCCTCCTCCTCACTCCCGGCTGATCTTGCCAATTTCGGCGGATCATCGAAACCCTTATGAATCCGTTTTGTTTTGCCGGGGAAAAAGGGGCAGCTTTCATTGGCTGAATCACAGACGGTGATGACATAATCGAATTCTGTATCCATCAGTTCCTTCAAATGCTTGGAGCGGTGGTTGGATATGTCCACACCCACTTCCGCCATGACCCGGACGGCAAGCGGATCCATCCCCTTCGGTGCGATTCCCGCAGACCAAGGTTCAATCCGATCGCCTTTGAGATGTCTTGTCCAGCCTTCAGCCATTTGACTGCGGCATGAATTTCCTGTGCAGAGAAATAAAATTTTCAGTCTATCCATACCGTATCCCTTTCTCCCTCAGTCGCCTTTTCGTTGTTCAACCTGACTTTTCCTTCAACCTCAAAGCCACATTCACCAGGCCGATCATCACGGGGACTTCCACCAGCGGGCCTATCACGGCTGTAAAGGCCTCTCCCGAATGGATTCCGAAAACAGCCACCGCGACGGCGATGGCAAGCTCAAAATTATTGCTGGCTGCCGTGAAGGCCAGGGTTGCCGATCTGCCGTATCCGGCGTTGATCTTCCTCCCCATGAAGAAGCTCACCAGAAACATGACCACAAAATAGATCAGCAGCGGCAACGCGATCCGGGCGACGTCCAGCGGGATCCGGATGATGGTTTCCCCTTTCAGACTGAACATCACGATGATGGTGAACAGAAGCGCGATCAACGTGACCGGACTGATCACCGGGATGAATTTGGAATGATACCACTCCTTCCCTTTTGCTTTCACGAGAATCAAACGGGTCAAGGCTCCGGCCAGGAAGGGGATGCCCAGGTAAATGAAAACACTTTCGGCAATCTGGCCGATGGTGATGTGGACGACCATCCCCTTCAATCCGAACAGGGGAGGCAGCAGGGTGATGAAAATCCATGCATAAACCGAATAAAACAAAACCTGGAAGATGCTGTTGAAGGCGACCAGGCCTGCCGCATATTCGGAATCGCCCTCGGCCAGGTCGTTCCAGACAATGACCATGGCGATGCATCGGGCGAGTCCGATCAGAATCAGGCCGGTCCTGTATTCGGGGTGATTCGGGAGAAAGAGCACGGCAAGGAGGAACATCAGTATCGGACCGATCACCCAGTTCTGTATCAAAGAGAGGCTGAGAACCTTCCCATTCTTGAATACATCCCCCAATTCCTCGTACCTGACTTTCGCCAGCGGCGGATACATCATCAGAATCAGTCCGGCGGCAATGGGGATGGATGTCGTCCCGGCCTGGAGGCGTGTGATGAATCCTGTAACGGACGGACATGCATATCCCAGGAAGATTCCGAATGCCATGGCCAGGAATATCCAAAGGGTCAGGAATCGATCCAGTCTTGACAGTTTTTTCGAAATGGGACTCATGAATGCTTCCTCTTTTTTATGGAGCGCCAGGGTCATACCGGATCTTCAATCGAAAAACGGTCTTTTTTCGTCAAGCGTTCCATGGCCGGCGCGATCAGGAGTATCACAGCTTCGGTCATCCAAAATAGACGCACCGAAATCCTTTTTCTTAATGGACGCTGCAGATCAGATAGATACCACCCCATATAACCAGAACCCCGCAGACTTTCTTTAAAATCAAAGCGCCTTTGGAGCGTTCGTTCCAGTGCAGGTATTTTTGCACCATGCTGGTGAACGTGCCTGCCAGCACAATAATCGAGCAGTGTCCCACGGCAAAAACCAGGATCAGCGATGCGGCAAATACGGGGCGGGTCGAGGCCGTGTTGAATGCGATCCCAAGCATGGGGGCCATGTAGGCGAAGGTGCAGGGACCCAGGGCCACTCCGAAAACAAGGCCGATCACAAACGCGGCAAGCGCGCCTTTCTTTTTTAACTTCGGCTGATTGGACATGCCGGGAAAGGGCAGATTAATAATTTCGAGCAGATGCAGTCCGATCACGAAGAAAATCACGGCCACAATAAAATTCCCGATCTTCCCGACATCGCCCATCATGCGTCCCATCAGCCCCGTGATCAGGCCGATAACCGCGATGGTGATGAGGATGCCGACTGAGAAAAGGGCGGCCAGGATGAACGCGCGTTTCTTCGTGACGATCCCCTGGCCGTCAATGAATCCCACGATCAACGGGATGGAAGCCAGATGGCAGGGGCTGAGCAGGATGCTCAAAATGCCCCATAAAAAGGATGCGGTCAGCGCGAGCCACGCCGCGCCGCTCAGACTCTCGGTCAGCCAGATGAAAAGATTCTGCATTCAGGAACTCCGTGACGATGTTTGGAATGAAAGATCCGCCGGCTGCCCGCAATGGAAAGGCCGTCCTGAAAGGAATCCGACCGGCTGCATCCGGAAAGGGAGAGGAAGACCGGAAAAGCAAGGAAGATCAGGATGTTCGTCATTCAGCAATAGAGTCTCATTTCACGCCTTTCTGTTTCAGGACCTTGACCAGTTCCTCCTTCGGGAAATAGCCTTCATGGCGGGAATATTCCTTTCCCTCGCTGTCTAGAAAGATTTGTGTTGGAATGGCCCGAATCCTGTATTGCTCGGCATACGGCTTGCCTGCCTGGGTCCAGACATCGTAAAACACCACCTGAACCTGTCCTGCATATTCCTCCTCAATCTCCTTCATGACCGGCTGCATCATCTTGCAGGGGATGCAATTCACGGACCCCAGCTCGATGAATGTGACCCATGGTTTTTCCGCTTCTGTCTCGGCCAATGCTGCCGATTTCTCCGTATCGCCTCCGGCGATCGAAAAGGGCGGAGTATTTTTTGATTGTTCATTCTTCTGGCTGGAGCATCCGGCCGCAAGGAAAACAGGCATCAGAAAATAGATCGCTGTGCGGATTTCAGTCCTCATGCGGTTGTCTCCTGTGCTATGTAAATGGGCCCGCTGCCTGGTCCCGTTCAATCGGCAAAGGCCGCAGCTGCATCCGTTTTTCGAAGCCAGAGAACGGCCGTCCCCGGCGGCATCCGGTGCGGTTGACACGATCATCTCGGACACGTGTTCCCCCGTCTGCTCATCAGGGCTTGATTATTGGATGAGTTTCTTGATTTCATTTACAGCGGGGATCTTTCCTGCCGATTTCACCTCTCCGTCCACGGCCAGGGCAGGAGTCATCATGACTCCGAATCCCATGATTTCGCCGATGTCCGTCACCTTGACGAGTTCGTATTCCATACCCAGTTCTTTGGCCGCCTGCTCCGTGAGTTCGGTCAGTTTCTTGCATTTGGGACAGCCCGTGCCCAGAATTTGAAGCTTTTTCATTGTCAGACTCCTAGAATAATTTCCCGAAAATAAGCCCGGTTACAGTGGCCATGATCACGACCAACGAAACATATACCACCGTTTTTTGGGTTCCGATGACGCTGCGGATGACCAGCATGTTGGGGAGGCTCAGAGCCGGTCCGGCCAGAAGCAATGCCAGCGCAGGCCCCTTGCCCATGCCGTTTGCGATCAGCCCCTGCAGGATGGGCACCTCCGTCAGAGTCGCAAAGTACATGAAAGCGCCCGCCAGGGATGCAAAGAAATTGGCGAACAGGGAATTCCCGCCGACCAGGGAGGATATCCACCTGCCCGGTATCAAACCTTCTCCATCTTCATGGGATCCGAGAAGCAACCCTGCAACCAGAACGCCGGCCCCGAGAAGAGGCAGGATCTGTTTGGTAAAATCCCAGGTGGAGGACATCCACAAGGCAGGTTCGCCTTCTTTCCGGCTGATCAGGACGGATGTAGCCAGCACGCCGGCTGCAAAGGGGATGAGCGGATTGCGTGGAAAAAACAATGCTGCCAGGATCACGGGAAGGGCGGCGAGCAGCACTTTCCTCCAGTCCAATTTGAGGATGAAGATCAGCGAAACCCCGAACATCAGCCCGAACACGGATGTGATCGCCCATTTGGAGGACCAAACCGCATGCCAGAAACCGGAGTCCGTGTCCGGCCTGCCCCAGTTGGCGAACACCAGGATCGCGACCAGCACGAAGAAATGAACAGCCGTCTGCCACAGGGGTCGCGTCTCTTTAGGCGCGGGCATGGCAAGCTGTTTCTCCGCCTTGACCGCTTCTTCCTTCCGGTAGATGAAATGCATGATCAGCCCGATCGCCACGCTGAAAATCACAGCCCCGATGACGCGCGCGATGCCCAGTTCGAATCCAAGGATACGGGCGGTCAGGATGATGGCCAGGATATTGACGGCCGGACCGGAATAGAGAAACGCAATGGCGGGTCCCAGGCCTGCACCGCGCCTGTAAATGCCTGAGAACAAAGGCAGGATGGTGCAGGAGCAGACCGCGAGTATGGTCCCGGAAACGGCCGCAACCCCGTAAGCCAGCCATTTCCTGGCGTTTACACCGAAGTACCTGATGACCGAAGCCTGGCTGACGAAAACGCTGATGACGCCTGCGATGAAAAACGCGGGGATCAGGCAGAGCAGAACATGTTCGCGGGCGTACCATTTGAACAGATGCAGCGCCTCCATGACCGCGTTGTCGAAGCGGACCCTGCCGACCGGAAGAAAATACGCGAGAAGAAAGACAGAAACGATCAGGGAAAGGGGCTTCCATTCTTTTTTCAGATCCATGATTCAGATCCAATCTCTTTTCATTTGATTCAAATCAAGACGATTCCGTGCTGCAGATGCGGTTTCGGTCGACCGTGGTAACTTTTTTACGGTCCGTCCTGATTACTTCGTCTTTTTCCAGCATGCCCCGCATGAGCCGAAGAACACGGTCAACCTCCGGATCTCCGGAATTTAAATCGATTTCGTAATTGACCCATTTGGCATCCTTCCGGTCCGAGATCAATCCGGACGTCTTGAGTATGGAAAGGTGTTTGGATACCGTCGATGTGGCCAAACCCAGGATGGATGTGATTTCGCACACGCAAAGCGGCCTGGATTGAAGCATCTTCAAGATGCGGATCCGGTTCTGATCCGAAAGCGCCTTGAAAATTCTAACGATTGTTTTCATCTTCTCTTGTCCTCATTTCGTTATTAAACGAAATATAAAAACATTAAATAAGGAATGCAACGATTTATTTAAAAATGGACCTCCCCGGCAGCAAGCGGCAGGGAACCTTCGATCCATAAGGAAAAGACATTTGGATTGATCTTCGACTCCCGTGCTCCGCACGGGAGTCTCGATCTTAAACTGGCCGGCGCATCAAGCGCCTTTCTTCATCGGCGTCCAAAAGCCGCCGATGAAGCCGCCTGCTCCGCGGTCGTTCGTTTGCTCGCGTGCTTACCCCGCGGCTTGCCGTGGGGAATGCGCTCGCTGTCAGATTCAAAGGCAGGAGTATATTTTCCGATTGATGGGGTACGCAGATGGGATATTTTGAAGTCAAAAAATGAAGAATCGTCCAATCGGATCCTCGTTGTTCAGCCGGATTTCAAGGAATAAATGATTTTTCATTATTCCTGGGTAATAGTGGAATCCATCTTGCTTCTCATAACCAAAACGAACTGCATGCTTATCACTTGCCCGCATGGACGTACCGTCCCTGCGGGGACGCATCACTTCAATATTTCCCGAAATTCCTCCTGCTCTCTCAATCCTGCCAGATCATTGTCTTTCTTCGCCTGGGTCTTGAGTTTGGGATTGAGCAGTACCGCGTTCTTGAGTGCCTCGAGCGACTTT
>JAFGEX010000342.1 GCA_016931355.1 bacterium | reverse complement strand
GGCATGATCGGCCAGAGGCTGATCAAGGAATTCCAACCCGGTCATGACCGGGAGGAGTATGCGGAACTGACCCATGCCGTGGTCTCCGAAGTTCAGCGCATCAACGGCATCATCGAGAGCTTTCTGCGTTTCGCCCAGCCCCCGCAGCTGCTGTTACAGCCGGAACAGGCAGAACAGGTGCTGAAAGATACGGCGCTCGTCTTTCAGAGCAGCGCGGAAGGGAAGGGAGTCCGGTTCGAAACCCGTTTTGAATCTGCCACGATATCCGCGGACCGCAGGCAGCTGCATCAGGCCCTGCTCAACCTGCTCGGCAATGCGTTGGACGCAACCCCGCCCGGTAATTCGATCTCTTTTACAGGCGCCGGGATCAGGGATTTCTACCAGATTGAAGTTGCGGACAGCGGAACGGGGATCCCGGACACGGTGAAACACCGCATTTTTGATCTCTACTTCTCGACCAAGCCTTCCGGCACAGGCCTGGGCCTGCCTGTGGTCCAGCAGATCATCGCCGGTCACGGCGGGCAAATTGATTTTGAATCGGAACAGGGCAAGGGAACCCGTTTCCGCATCCGCATTCCCCTGGAGGCAGAAGCATGAATCCTTTTTCCGTTCTGGTCGTGGACGACGAATTGTCCCAGCTCGGCGTGCTCTCCGGTTATCTGAGGAAACAGGGCTACCGGGTTTTCCCCGCAGGCGAGGCGGAAAAGGCGCTCGAGATCGCCAGGGGAAATCTGATCGATGTCGTTCTCACGGACATGCGCCTGCCCGGCCTGTCGGGCATCGAACTGGTCCGGGAATTGAACCGGCTGAATCCGGACATCGCCGTGGTGGTCATGACCGCATACGGATCCATCGGAGACGCGGTGGCAGCCATGAAGGCGGGCGCCGAGGATTACCTGACAAAACCCGTGGACCTCGACCAGCTCACCCTGGTGCTCAACAAGCTTGTTCTGAAGAAAAAAATCCTTGCGGAGAACGAGAGGCTCAAGCAGACCCTGGCGTCCAGATTTCAATTCCCGGCCCTGGTTCTGGGCAGTCCGGTCATGCAGGAGGCGGTCAACCTGGCCGCCCGTGCTGCTGAAAGCAAGGCCACAGTCCTGCTCAGGGGCGAAAGCGGGACAGGCAAGGAAGTGTTCGCCCGCGCGATCCATCAGGCAGGCCCGAGGAAAGACATGCCGTTCATAGCCGTGAATGTGGGTGCTCTGCCCGAAACTCTGATGGAGAGCGAATTATTCGGACATGAAAAAGGCGCATTCACGGGCGCGGACAGGCAGAGACAGGGCCGTTTTGAACTGGCGGACGGCGGGACACTTTTCATCGACGAGGTCGGTGACATCTCCATGCAGGCCCAGGTCAAGCTTCTCCGCGTCATCCAGGAAAAAACCTTCGAGCGGCTGGGAGGCCGTGAAACCCTGAAAGCCGATGTACGCCTGATCGCAGC
Source organism: bacterium (assembly GCA_016931355.1). Taxonomy (GTDB): domain Bacteria; phylum Zhuqueibacterota; class QNDG01; order QNDG01; family JABMRT01; genus JAFGEX01. Next base: position 2,308 of record JAFGEX010000342.1, on the reverse strand, counting down.
CACGCATCAGCATCTGGAAACACTCATTCCGGAAGGCCGTTTCAGAGAGGATCTTTTCTACCGCCTGAATGTGATCTGCATCCGGATCCCGCCGCTGCGGGAGAGAAGGGAGGACATTCCGCTTCTGGCCGATCATTTTCTCCGCAGGTTCAGAGAGGAGGAGGGTAGGGAGGTCCGGACCGTTTCCAGGGAAGCTATGGACGTTCTCATGAAACATGCCTATCCGGGAAACGTCCGTGAGCTTGAAAATATCATTCAGAGAGCGGTTGTTCTCTCGAGGACGGATGTCATCGGCCTTGAGGATCTGCCTTTCCATATCCGGGCGCTCCCGGGTGAATCCGCCCAAAAGGATGCGGATGCGTCTCTTGGGGGCCGGCTGAAAAATCTTGAAACCACATTGATAAAGGAGGCGCTCTCCGCGTCCGGGGGGAACAAGAGTGAAGCTGCCCGTTCGCTTGGAATCTCTGAAAGACATCTCCGTTACAGGATGAAGAAGTACGGTTTGAACTGAAAGTCCCCAATAAATTTCTCCCATTTTTAATCTTCTTCTTCGACCAAATTGTCGAGATAATTCGACGAAATTGTCGGATTGTCTTTTACTCTGTTAATTCACAGAAATTAATAATTTATTGATTTTAATGCAATTATATTAAATTAAATGAATTGGCATGTAAATTGTCTCTTCATCTGCCTGAATCTGACAGCGAGCGCAATCACCGCGGTTTGTCGCGAGGAGCTTCAATTCAGAAGAACCGGTTCTGAAAAGAAAGAAAGAAAGAAAAGAAATGAACAAACCAGAGAAAAGGAGTAATAAATGAAAAAGCTTGCACTCATCCTCAGTATTCTTGCATTGTTCCTCGGCTGGAATCTTGCGGCGTACAGCCAGACGGCTCCTGCAGACAGCAGCCACGGCCGTCGTTTTGTGGATGCAAACGGCGATGGTTACAATGATCTGGCGCCGGATGCGGACGGCGACGGCATACCCAACGGGCAGGATCCGGATTATGAAGCCACGGGATCGCAAAAGAAATACGGTAAAAACGGCTCGGGGAAAAATTTTGTAGATGAAGACGGCGACGGCATCAACGACCGCATGCAGGATGCGGACGGAGACGGCATCCCGAACGGGCAGGATCCCGATTATGCATCGACCTGCGACGGTACGGGCAAGGGCGCCGGAAAGAAATGGGGCCAGGCGGGGGGCGGACAGCGTGGCGGAGAGGGCGGTTCCGGCCGCGGTTCAGGCGGACACAGAAACCGGTAAAAGGGCCGGGGATCACGGACAGCCGGGGGTTTCCCAGGAGACCCCCGGCCTGCCCGTTTGACAGGAACTTAATGGATGCGCAGTCATTCAACAAACAAAAGGGAGCAGACATGAAAAGAGCAAAAGGATTGATCCTGTCCCTGTTGTTCCTATCTTTGTTCGGATTTTCGGGGAATGCCCTGCCGGACGGCGGAGGCAACGGGGGCGACGGCGGGGGAAGCAACGGAGGCGACGGCGGGGACCAGAACAAGAAACCGGCCGTGCGATACTCCGTGATCGTCGAGCCCGGGGATGTGCTGCTTGAAGTGGGGGGAACGCAGCAGTTCACGGCCTATCTGGAGGACAAGGGAGGAGTCCGGAAGGACACGGTGTTCACCTGGAGTCTGAACGGCAGGCCGATCGGAACCCTGTCCGAGCAAGGATTGTTCACAGCCATCGAATCCGGAAATACGAAAGTGGTCGCGACTTCGGGCCGGTTCTCGGGCCGCGCCCAGGTGACGGTTGAAAGGGATTCGATACAGGGACGCAGGGGATATCATGTCATGGTTGTCCCTCATGACACCATCCTGATCCAGGGTGACTCCACGCAATTCAATGCAACGCTCCTCGATTCAACTGGCGCTGCGGTCGAGGCGGATTTTACCTGGTCTCTTTCGGATCCGGAAGTCGGCACCATCGATGAAACGGGATTTTTCCGTTCATCCGAGCGGGGTCATACGCGGGTCATCGCATCCACAGACGACATTGAAGGCTGGGGTCATGCGGTGGTTGTCCGCGATTCGACGGTTCTTCATCAGCGCATCAGCGGGTACAGGATTTTCGTCGAGCCCCGGAGTGTGATCCTGGCGGTCGGCGACAGCATGCAGTTCCAGGCATCCCTGGTGGATACAAACGGCAATGTCCTTGACGCTGCATTCACCTGGAGCACGGACGGGGATGCATTCGGCGTGATCGACGGGAACGGTTTATTCTACGCCCAGGCGGACGGACAGGGATTCGTATACGCCACGATGGATAATCTGACCGGAAGGGCGAAGGTCATGG
>JAFGEX010000341.1 GCA_016931355.1 bacterium | reverse complement strand
GGTGCAGTTCATTGAATTCGATTTCCTCGCCCCTGACACGGTCGAGGAGATCATCCGGGCCAGGCGCCTGCTGGAAATCTGGACGGCAAAGGCGCAGCTGCGCGCGGAAGGAATTTCTGAGGCCGGCAGATCCGGGAAGGTCCTTTCGGAAATGGGGCGGAAAATCCTCGAAAGCGGCAAACAGGCGGACAGCCTGGAAATCCTGGGCGAAGGCATGGAAAAATCCAGCCGGAAGGTGCGCATTCTGAAGGGCCGGCAGGCCTATCAGGCGTATGGAGACATGCTGCATTTCTATGCGGTCAAGAACCTGATCGAGTATCTGCAGGACCATCCGAAGCAATCCTTCCGGATCCTGTGCCGCAGGCTCGGCGGCCGCAGGATCATGGACTGGGTGAATCTCGGCGGGCAAATCATGCCCGGGAAGGATGTGGCCCGCCTGCGCGCGGACATCGGCAAAGGCCGATTGGCCACATGGGACAGCATTCACCGCCGCTACGCCTCGCTGTGGGATCGGTATCCCCTGGACAGGCAGAGGCACGCGTTCGCCGTATTCTGCATGCTTCTCGGATCCAATGCGCCGGACCGGGAGCAATGGATGCAAGCTTTGAGCAAGGCAGTCCGCATCAAGGATTTCATCCGGGATCAGGTTTATATCAGCCGGAAGAAAGACTTTGACAATCCGTTCAAGCGGATGACGTTCCGGAACGAGGAGGAATTGACCGCTTCCCTCGGGACGGTTGACGAGAACAGTTTCGTCCGGCAGGTCCGCGAGGAGGCGGCTGCTTTCCGCAGGACAGCGGTTCGATTCCGCAGGCGTTTTTGATGGCGCCGTTCTCCCCCATGTATCGGACTGCGAATACATTCCCCGCGGTTTACCGCAGGGAATGCCCCGGGGCTTGCCCGGGCCCTGTCCCGGAGTAAGCGGGCGAATCCAGATGTCTTCATCCTTTGAGATCAAGGCTCCCCGAAGCGGATTGCCGGGGAGCTTTTAACAATTGGAGGACAAAATGAATCTGAAGGATCCCCGGTATTCTAAATTTGCACTGACGCGGGAAATGATGGAAACCGTTCAGGTCGTCCGCAACTTTGATCCCGGACAGACGAAGGACGTCACAAAAAAAATCAGATCCTCGGGAAAGCTGTTTCTGACCGGCGAAGGATCCAGCCGCATCTTCCCGGCCAAGAATGCGATACGCAAGGCGTTGCGTTGGAAGGCCGGAATACAGATCCATACGGACGGATCCCGCCAATCCTCCCAATACGATTTATCGGATTTCGCCGTGTTTTGCGCCTCCAATTCCGGGAGGACCAAGGAAATCGTCACGCTGGCCAAAAAGCTCGCTGCCGGCGGCAACCGCGGCGTCTTCGGCCTGACCGCCAATCCCCAAACACCGCTCGAGGAAGCCTGCAGCAGGACCTTTGTCCTGAAATGCGGTTGGGAACAGGCCGTGGCAGCCACCAAGAGCGTGGTGGAGCAGGCTTTGTTCTACGAATCCATACTCTGGAACCTGGAAGGCCGGGACATGAAAGCCTCTCTGCCGGGCCTGTCCGAAGCGGTTGAAAAGGCCCTGACCGTGGAGATAGATCCGAAGATACTCAGTGCCGCGGTTCGTGCGCCCATGATTTATTTCGCCGGATACAACGACGGCGCGGCCGAGGAGCTGACCCTCAAGACCAATGAAATCACGCGGCGGAAATCTGATTTTCTCGAAGGTACGTATGCGGTTCACGGCATCGAGGAAGTGATGGATCCGGAGGATGTGGTTTTCGTCATCGATCCCATTGACGAGGAAACCGGAAAATTCCAGGAGGTGCTGGTCAAGGGCGTGGGGCTCACCGTGATCGCGATTGCGGACCGGGAAACGCCGTTTCCGACATTGCGCGTCCCTGCGGCAGGGGACTATAGCTCCTATGTCTATCTGTGCGCCGGATGGAACCTGCTTGTTGAAATCGGGCTGGCGGCCGGGATCGACCTGGACAAGCCCAGACGTGCGCGGAAAGTGGGCAACGAATTCATGGGATAAGGCCGGTCTTTATTGAAGCTCCCCGGCAGCGGGCTGCCGGGGAATCTCCGATCTGAAAGGAGAAAGACATTCGAATTAGCTCGCTTACCCCGGGTCAAAGCCCGGGGCAGGCCCCGGGATAGGATCCGGGAGATGCGCTCGCTGACAGATTCACGGTTTAAAATAATGGATTCAGACGCTCCGGGATTTGAAGTCCCCGGGGCGTTTTTTTTTGGTGAGCGGCCGGCGGGAAAAAATACGGCGCGACCTGGACCTGCGTCAGAGTTGAGCGGGAAACTGCGACGCACTTTCGATGTGTGTCGCAGTTTCCATTGTCATTTCAGGAACATGACCTTGCGCTGCCGGACGAACGAACCGGCGCGCATGACGCAGATATAAAGTCCGCTTGCCTGAACCCGGCTGCCGTCCGATCCGTCCCATTCAAAACGGTGTATGCCCGCGGCCAGCCTGCCGGATGCCAGAACCTTCACGCGCTGTCCCTGCATGTTGTAAATGATCAGGTCCGTCCACTCCTCGCTCGGAAGGGTCAGGGTGAAAACGGTGCGCGGATTGAACGGATTCGGCATGCCGGGCAGAAGATCAAACCGGTCGGGCAGGGCTGCAGCCGTTGCGGTTTCACAATGGGAATTCCCGACGGTCACGAACAGGGTATCAGAAACAACGCTCTGATCCGGATCCAGGACGAGGCGGGCCGTCACGGTCACGCCGTAGCGTCCCGGCAGGCTCCAGGTGTGGAACGCGGATGTGTCGGGGGACCAGGCAGGGCTGTTGCCTGTGCCCCATGAGAACGAATATTCCACCGCGCTTCCAAAACGGGTTTGGACAGTCGGGATGGAGAATGCATACAGGGAGTCCTTCCACAATTCCGTCGGCCCGGCCGGCCTCGTCAGGGCAGCCAGCGTTTCCGGGGCGCGCCTGACCACAGCCAGATAGCCGAGGGACTGCAGGGATACCGTGCATGCGGGATTCCCCCTGAAACCGCCGATCATCTGCCAATCCGTCCGCTGCGGAGCAAGGTAAAAGAGGTAGCAGGATTCGCCGTCCGTTTCCGCAGCACTGCCGGAGTCCACCCGGACCTCGGTCCGGATGCTGTCCCTGAAAATGATGCCGTGCGGGCTGAAATGCCATGCCGGCCTCTCGAGGCGCACGGTATCGGGCAGGGCGGGAATATTCTCCGCGGCCTGCAGAAAAACGGTTTCCCCGCTGGCCTGCGCGTCATCCTGCGGGAACCACAGGCGGATGCCGCTTTCCGTATCTTCCAGCACGCCCGCTGCTCCGGCTTCGTGGAATCCCAGGGAACGGGTGCTGGCGCTGCCTGCCTCGAAACTCCACGTGCTGTCCAGGATGTTGCGTTCGCGAGAGGAGTCCAGGCAACGCAGCCTGACGGTTGTTGCTCCGGCTGAATGCCCGTCCCTGGGAAGAAGGAGGATGCGCAGCGTGTCCGATCCGAGCAGGATGCATCCACCGTTCCAGGTCTGGCGCGTGCCGTCCAGGATCAATGGGATCCCGTTCAGAAAAAGGTCCAGCGAATCGGGATCCGGAGCGTGGCCCGGATCCGTCAGCGTGATGCGCACGGGTTCGTCAATAGGCACGGCTCTGGAGCCGGGAGCCGGGAAGGTGATCAGGGCCGGCGGACTGAAATCCCGTTCATAGAAGTGGGCTGTCACGGATTTCGCGCCGTCCATGAAAAGGGAATCGGGATTCCGTTCTCCTGCCAGATCTCCGCTCCAGGCCGAGAAGGCAAAGCCCGGCCGCGAAAACGCCTGGATCCTGACAAAGGTCCCGGCATAGACGGGCAGGGAATCCCCGCAAGGGGCGACCCGGCCCATGGCTGTATCCGCTGAAGCGATTGAAAGAGGGAATTGCATCAGACGGAACAGGGCCTGTATGCAGGTGTCCGATTCGCCGAGGGTAAAGACCGAATCAGCCTGATTCTTCCCCTCGATCGATTCAAAGGCGTAAAATCCCTGGGGCGAGGGGATCCTGATGTGAATCCTGTCTCCCGGCCTTCGCCAAATGCCGGCAGGTGAATGATAAAGGGTATCGTCCACAGCCACGCTCAGGCTTTCAGGCCTTGTCCGGATACGGATTTCATGAAAGGGCGCAAGCACCCGTATCCAGGCCGTTCCGGAAACGCTTTGTTTGTCCGGGTGATCCCGGCATCTTGCGGTCACGACAATGGCTTTGTCTCCTGCGCCGGCCCACGCATGGCTTGCCCTTGCTTCCGGCGTCCAGTCTGACGAAGTGCTGTCCCCCCAGTCGAAGGAATACTCAACCGGATGGCCCAGGTTGGATATTGCCCCGCCCGACCTGTATTCGCAGGCTGTGCCGCGAACGGGATTTTTTTCGCCTTCGGCCGCCAGGGGTTCGGACAGTCTTTCAGGTTCTTCCGCAATGACGGTCAACGGGTCGGATGAACTGGTTTTATCCGGATGGATCCTGCATCTCGCGTGCACCGTGACCAGGTATGTGCCGGTTTCGACAAAGGCATGTTCGGCGGATTTTGCAGCGGACCAGTCCGACAGCGCGCCGTCTCCCCAGGAAACACGGTATTCCAGTTCATGTCCGAGGTTCGAAACAGCCGGAGTGAATGTGTAGGGATACAGGATTCCGATGGTCGGGCGCGCCGGGCCGGACGGCATCCCCGGTTTGGAGACAGTTTCCGGTTCCAGTACCTGCACGGTCAATATTCCGGATACATTGGATTTATCCGTATGAATCATGCAGCGCGCCTCTACCCTGACATTTTTCGGTCCTGTCGAATTCCACACATGCGTCTGGCTTTTTGAAACGGACCAGAACGAAAATGTGCCGTCGCCCCAGTCGAACCGGTACTCGAGGGTGTGGCCCAGGCTGGACACGGCTCCTGTTGTGCTGTACGTATAGGTCTGTCCCCTTGTCGGGGATGCCTCGCCGGAGGGCGTCCCCGGCGTCGTAACAGTCTCTACCGGTTCATTGACCGTGACGGCAAGGCCGGATGATTGGGACGTGACATCTGGATGCAGGCTGCAACGCGCATGCGCATAAACGGTTTTGATGCCTGCTGCGGACCAGGAATGGGATGCTGAAAGGGAGGCGGACCATGCGGAATAGGTGCCGTCTCCCCATTCGAAGCGGTATTCCACTACATGTCCCAGACTGGAGACCGCGGCTGTCGTGGAATAGGTGTGAGAGGTGTTTTTCAGCACGGATGTGTCGCCTGAGGGTTTCCCAGGCGCCGACAGTGTTTCGACTTCCTGTTCCTCGGTGAATGGATTGGACGCCGTGCAGGCATACCCGCCGAACCGGATATCGTCGGTCACGTCGTTGTAGCTGATCCTGAAGTATCCGTTTTCTCCCCAGCCGGTTCCCCAGCTGTTTTTGACCTTGAACCAGCTGCCTGAGTCATTGTATCCCACCACGAGAACCGCATGGCCGTTTTCCTCCGGAACGGCACCCCCGCTGTAATCGTAGATACCCCCGTCGTAATCGTCGAAGGTCCCGTCATCCGGAACCAGCATGGTCACGATGACAGGTCCTGATTGAAGCAGCGTCTTCAATCTTCCGGCGGTCGTTAAATCGGGATCGCCCCAGCGGGGCCAATAGTCATACGTTTCGATTTTTTCAAGGAAGGCCGGATTGCTGCATTGGTTTCCGCAGGACCCGTTGGCCGCAGTGTAGGGGTAGCAGGATTCAGGCGGGACGCCCTGCTCCGCGATATATTGCAGCGCGTCTCCGTACCATCCTCCGCTGCATCCGCCGTCCGCGCAGGAGATGATCACCTGTTCGGACAGGTCGGTTTGAGCCCCGATGTTCTCGACAAGCCCGATTGCGGAAAAAGCCCAGCAGCTTCCGCAGGAACGCTGGTTTTTCACAGGGCTGTCCTGGCTGCTCCAGTCCATGGAGGCCTGCAGCCTGTCCGGAGAGGGCTTGAACAGAGGTTCGCGCCCGCGCCAGTATTCACGCACCTCCGGAGGTATGCGAAGCCCGCGTTCATGAACAGGATGATTTTCTTCCGCATCAAGAAACGCTGCAGGCAGGATCAGGAAGGCAAGCATGCCTGTCATGATCCTGATATTTCCGGATAAAGAATTCATTCTATTGAAATTTGGCAATAAATATACCAATAAAGGCGATCGGGGCTCCTTTATCGTAAGACATTGTTAATCAATTAATTAAGATGCTGTTTTCTGAAAAGGAAGGATAAAAATACGTGATGATTCAGAAAAATTTGCCGCTTCGTTCTGGGTCTTGGTAAATACCTAAATAAAGGAATGATGATTGAAACTCCCCGGAAATGAGCTGCCGGGGAATATTCGATCTGTTAAGAAAAAGACATTTGGATTCGCTCACTTATCCCGCGGCAAACCTAAGGTGAATGCGCTCGCTGTCAGATTCAAGGCAATTGCTGCAGGGGTGGTCTGAGAACCGCCTCTAAAAACAATTTTTTATTGGATGCTTTGACTGTGTCCATCCATCTACAGGCCTTCCAGATACCGGATTGCCTCTTTCAATCCGGGATTCGCTACAGGATCCCCGTGGCCCGGTATCAGGTAAAGGATATGTGTCCCGGAGGCGAGAATGTCCTTCAATACGCGGGCGATCATTTCAGGATCCGCGCCGGATTCAAGTGCAAAGGGACCGGATCCGGCGAACTCCCTTCTTGCGAACAGCAGGCCGAGCTCAGGGATGAATACCGTGATGTTGCTGCGCGTGTGAATGCCCGGCGTGTGGTAGAACAAAAGGGACAGTTCTCCGGCCCGGAGAGTGTCCCTGTCTGAGCAGAACCTGTTTGTGGGACAGAGCCGGAAATCTTTGCCGGATGATTCCTCCAGCACGGCAGTCATATACCGGCGTGTGGATGCCTGTTCCGCAAGCTTTACACCTGCCTCGAGCTGCGTTTTCCGTATTTCCGGATCCTGGTAATCCGCCTCCATGTCCAGCTTGCAGTTTTTGTGTCCGATGAAATCGGCGCCTGGGAACGCCTGGTTCCCGAATGTGTGATCCCAGTGATGATGCGTGTTGATCACCCATTTCACGGATTTGTGGAAAATGCTGTCGATTCTTGACCCGGCCTTTAAAGCAGCAGACGGGGAACCCCATGTGTCCACCACGATCAGGCCAGGGCCCGCGTCGATCACGGTCATGGTCTCGGCCCACGGCGCGTGTTTCAGGATGAGGATGCGGTCCGACAGCCGGATCTCGGGGAAATCACCGGTTCCGGCTGCCCGTATTCCTGCAGGCATACAAATAAAGAGTGAGATGAGTGCTGCGGTGATGATGAATCTGCCAGCGAGCGCATTCCCCGCGGTTTGCCGCGGGGTAAGCGAGCGAATCCAAATGTCTTTATCCTTACAGATAGAAGATTCCCCGCCGCTTGCGGCTGGGAGCTTCAATCGACGCATGGCCGTCCTCCCGTCTTTTTGACGATCCGGATGAGCAGGATCATATTACGCAAAAAGGACTGGAAAAGCAATGAATTCCGCACAGAAGGATCAACGGATCACATTCAGCGTGAAGTCTTCGCCGCTCACGGAGCCGAACACGCCGATGCCGCCCTCGATCCCGCCGCTGTATTCCGGGTGCTCGGCAGTCAGGTAGCGTTGCGTGTTGTCGTCAACCGCCAGGACCTGCAGGGTGTGTTTTCCGTAAAAAACGAGCATGGCGGAGTACCAGTAAACCGTGTTCCGGTTTTCAAACTGGGGCGCAGCCAGGTCCCTGAAAGGCGCCATTGCGTAAAGGTGGCGGGGCTCCTGGTTGGGACCGCCTTCGTATTCCTCCGGCCCTTCCGGTTTCTTGTGGCTCCCGTGAAAGGGGCGGATGTATTCAGCGTCCTCCCAGGTTTCGTTGCAGAAGAGGTCCACCAGGATGATCTGTTCCGGATTTTCGCATTCCAGGAACAGGGGTTTCGGCTGGCCCAGATCCTTCTGCCTGCCTGTGTTCACGGAATCGGGCGAGAGTTCAGTCGTGATGTCAAGCCTTGGCGGAACCCGGGTGCTTGCGGTCACCGTGCGCCCTTCCGCCTGCACGGTCAGGCGATAGATGCGGCCCGGCCTCGCGATCAGGCTGTCATTGTAGTAACGTCCGGGATTTTCGGGCCTGCATGTCAATTGCCAGGTTTCTCCGGATGTCTCCTCAAGCACGGTTACTTCGGCGTCCGCAATGCCCGCCTCCTCTACATCATAATATCCGGTGACCGGCCGTGTGCCTGTGATCAGAAACGCCCGGTCTTCCGAAAGGGGCCGGTTCGCATGGAGGTAGCCGAATATGCTGATTTCCTTCTGAAAATCCGGCTGCGAGGGATTCCGGCTGCATGCGGTGACCAACAACGCCAGGGTCAGGCTGCAGAGGATGAACGGCCGTTTCTGTCTCATGTTTTTGTCCTGATTTCAGAACTGCACCGACATGCCGAATGTCGGGACAAAGGGGATCATGGTGATGTCGTCCACCTCTGCCGGATTCTTGAACGTGTCGTACTCCCTGAACCATACGTTTTCATGATCATACACATTCACGGCCTGCAGGTAGATCTCAGTCGGCAGCTTGAAAAGTTTCGTTTCGTAGAACAGCCCGATGTCCAGGCGGTGATAGGCTGGAAGGCGGTAAAAATTCTTTTCGCCGTCCAGGACTTTGTACTGGATTGCACCCGAGGGGTTCATGGCCGCGTAACGCGCCGTGGCTTCGGTGTAGGGCTGGCCTGTGCCGAGCTTGAAGGCCGCGTTCAGCCTCCATTTCCTGCCCAGCCGGAAATCCTGTATGGCCGTCACGGTATGGCGCCTGTCGTAATTGGGATAATACGCGTTTCCAAAATTGGTCCCCAGAACCGTCTTCTTTGTCCAGCACAGGGAGTAACCGATCCAGCCTTCCAGGCGCCCGAAACGGTTCCGGATATAGATGTCTGCGCCGTACGCGTCTCCGGTCCCCTTGAGGAAATTCTGCGCAGCCGTCTGGTCCCGCAGCGTCTCGTCCGCGCCCCGGTACACGCGATACTCCGCCAGGTTGAGGTATTTCTTCAGATAGGCCTCGGCGTGCACCGAAATGCGGGTCTTGTCGTCGTATTCCATGCCGATGATGAAATGGTCCGCCCTGCCCGGGTCGAATGTCCTGTCCACCGGGAACCACATGTCCGCGAAGCTCATGCCGCCCTGCTGGACCAGGTTCAGGAACTGGTGGAAACGGCCGTAAGTCATCGTCGTGCTCATGCGGTCCGTCCACAGATGCCTGAGCGAAATCCTCGGATCGAAGCGGAAGTATCCCCCGTCGCTGTAATGGTCGAAACGCAGGCCGGCCTGAAAAAGGGTCAGGTTCGTTATTTTGTAATTGTCCTGCAGGAACACGCCGGCGTAATTTCCCCGGAAACCGTTCAGGTAATCGCTGTCCACGATCAGGTAGTTCAGATTGAACTGAAGCCGCTTGGCCTCCATGCCGATGTCCATGGAATGCCGGGTGGACGGGGAATAGGTCAACGACGCCTTGAAGGCCAGGTCCGTGATGTCGTTGCGGATGCCGATCTCCATGTCCTCGAAAGACGCACCGGAATCGGATTCGAACCGGCTCCCGGCAAAGAGGAAGTGGGAGAACAGCCGGCTTGAAAAGAGATGCGTCCATTGGGCGGAGAAGGTCCTGTTCCCCCAGTCCAGTTTGATCGCGGATCCGTCCTGCTTGAGATCCAGCCTGTCCTGGCCCGCGTAAAAGCTGATGCTGGCCTGATTTTTCCTGTCGATGTCGAAGTTGATTTTTGCGTGTCCGTCGTAGAAGTAGTAGGGCAGGTTGAAATCCGCGATTTTCTCGGCCAGTTCCAGATAGGTCCGCCTTCCGGATATCATCCAGGATCCGTGCTTCCAGGGGCCTTCCAGCGTGGTGCTGGCGGAGAGCAGGCTGATCCTGGCCACGCCGTGGAACCGTTCCCGGTTGCCTTCCTTATTATAGACGTTCAAAACGGAGGACAGGCGGCCTCCGTACATGGAGGGATACCCGCCCTTGAGCAGTTCCACGGATTTGACCGCGTCCGTGTTGAACGTGCTGAAGAATCCGAACAGGTGATTCGGATTGTACACGTCGATTCCGTCCAGCAGAATGAGGTTCTGGTCCGGGCTGCCCCCGCGGATGTAAAGGCCCGCGGAGAAGTCCGACAGGGTGGCGACTCCGGGCAGCATCTGGATGGACCTGAAGAGATCCGGCTCCGCGATCTGGGGGATGTAGCGGAGCTGCGGCGTCTGAACAGTGATCTGGCCCGGCTTGATGTCGAGTTCGCGCCTCTCCCTTTCAGCAGTCACCTCCAGGGTCTCGAGCAGGATGGCTTCGGGCTCTATCGTGACGTTCAGTTCGATGTCGTCATGGATACCGGCGGTCAACTCCCGCGTTTCGGTGCGGTATCCCATATAGCTGAACACGACTTCATACCGTCCGGGGGGGAGCGACGCCAGCACATAGTACCCCTTCATGTTGGTCGCCGTACCGATGGACGTGCCGCGAATCCAGACATTGCCGGATATGATCGGCTCGAGGGAATCCTTTTCGCGTACGAAGCCGTGAATCACGGCGCCGGCGGACAGTCCGGTCTGGATCAGAAAGATCAGGCAGAGGGTGCGGATTTTCATCATGCGCAACTTTTCTCCGGCAACCGGTCAAGGCCGTTCGGGACAATAAAATTTATACGGCGGTGAAGGTTCAGGGGTTTCAACCGGGCCTTGATTTGAATCTTTGATTTTCATAGATTGGACCGGATGGAAACAGATCCATCCGCCACGGCCGAAAATCCCGTTTTCATTGAGCGAGGAGGTACCCCATGATGCGTCACCGGATCCATGCGGCATTCGCCGCTATCGCCGTCTGCTGCGCGGCTTTTCTCAGCGCGGCCGGTCAACCGGGCAGAATCCTTCCTGTACAGTACGAGGAGCTGACAGCCCCGGATTTCATTCGGGCAGTGGAGCAATCCGATCGAACCTGCCTGATCCCCATGGGCATACTCGAGAAGCACGGCGCGCATCTGCCGCTCGGCACGGATCTGCTGGATGTCCGGAATCTGGCGCTGCAGGCTGCAAAATCCGAATATGTGATCGTTTTCCCCCAGTACTATTTCGGCCAGATTTTCGAAGCCAAACATCAGCCCGGCACCATCGCCTACAGCGCGGATCTCATTTACCGCATCCTGCAGGAGACCTGTGATGAACTGGCCAGGAACGGCATCCGGAAAATCATCCTGGTCAACGGACACGGCGGCAACAACAGCTTCCTCCCTTATTTTTGCCAGACCCAGCTCGCAGGCCGCAGGGAATACGCGGTATATGTGTTCAGCCCGGATCCGGATCCGGAGCAGGACGAGGCGGTCCGGAGACTCAAGAAGACACAGCTGGACGGCCATGCCGGAGAGGTTGAAACCTCCACCATGATGACGCACAGGCCGGACATCGTGCATCCGGACAGGGCGGGCGAGCAGGACGGTTCGGATCAGAACCGCCTCCAGGGCCTGAAGGACGCCTACACGGCGATCTGGTGGTACGCCAAATTTCCGAACCACTATGCAGGCGACGGATCAGCCGGCACACGCGCACTCGGCGAGGCCCTGATCCGGGCCCAGAAGGACCGGCTGGTTGAAATGATCCGGTCCGTGAAACAGGACGATCAGGTGCTCAGGCTTCAGAAGCGCTTCTACAGGGAATCGGAAGATCCCCTGGATACGAAACAATGAGTTCCGCGGTGAAGGCGGGCCGGCAGGAAGGGAAGCCCTTGGCGGGTGAACCGCCGGGGTATCCCCGCTCTTTTGAGAAGAACACACTTTTCTTCGCTCGCCCAGTCCGGCGCAAGCCCCGGGCATTGCGCCCGGAGAGGATTCCAGATGTCCCATGATCACAGCCGGCCCGGAACCGGCTCCCATCGCGCCTTCGGCATCGGTGTGCTCCTCAATGTTGTTTT
>JAFGEX010000340.1 GCA_016931355.1 bacterium | reverse complement strand
GCTGTAAAATCAATGATCAGGTGGTTCCGGGCAACGGGCTTGTAACGAATGACATCCCTCCCGGGGCCGCCCGGCCGGCTTCGTCCGCTGCGGGCGGAGGTACGCTGGACTGGAGGCTTTATGATTCCGCTGGTTCTGGACAGTTCGATTGAGAGGAAAATACGGCAGCTTTGCGATTCCATACAGGATCCTTTTTACCTGTATGATACGGACCGGATCGTCCGGAATTGCAGCCTTTTCACGAAAATTCCCTACGAGCCTAAATCGATTCATTTCGCCATGATGGCGAACGCTTCGCCCGAATTTATCAGGATCGTCAAGGATGCGGGTTTGAACATTTTTGTCAACTCAATGCTCCATCTGGAAATAGCCCTCGAGGCCGGATATACCGGCGATAGCATCCTTTTTGCCGCCTCGGCCATGAGGCCACAGGATATGAAAAGCATCGAGGCATGCGGCGCTACCCTTATTCTGGACTCCCTCAGCCAACTGGATCAATGGGTTTCACTGTTTCCGGATAAAAAAATAGGCATCCGATGCAACATCGGCGATCAGGTCGTTCCACGGAAGACGCTTGCCGGATATTTTATCGGAAAGGAAAGCCGGTTGGGATTGCGTTCGGAGGAACTCCAGAGGATAGCGAATCATCCTGCCATCGCCGGACTGCACGTCTATGTCGGAACCAATATCACGGACATCGATTATTTTTTGAATTGTTATCAGCAGATCATCGGGTTGACTGAGCTTTTCCCAGACATTCAATTTCTTGATTTCGGCGGCGGATTCGGTTTGTGCGAGGACGGAACCCACTCCCTGGATATGGTGCGCTACACGGATGAAATAAACGGTATGATGAAAAAAATATCAAATCGACTGGGACGGTCCGTCCGGCTTCTGCTTGAGCCGGGCAGAATCATCGGGGGGGATGCCGGATATTTTGTCTGCGTGGTCACCGACGTTAAAAACAACAGGGATCGACTCTTGGTCGGCGTCAATGCGTCCGTGGTCCAGTTCCCGCGCCCGCTTTTTTACCCTGACGAGGCGGTTCATCCGGTCGCCTGTCTGCGAAGGGATCCGGCACACAGCGTCCCATCCCTTCGGGTTTGTACGATCTTCGGCTGTTCAACGTATTCCAGGGATTTCCTGGCGCGTGATGTCCTGATTCCCAGGCCCGAGATAGGAGACATCGTGGTCTTCGGCTTTGCGGGATGCTACTGCGCAACAGCCCATACGCACTTTCTTGGATTTCAGGCCGCAATGGAAATATTCAAGTGAGAATCGTGCCGGTTGAGACTAAAAGGGATCGGATCTTGTTTTACGCCGTACCGGAGACGATCTATCGGAAGCAGCCCCAATACCGGACCACGGAAGAGGACATCACGCGCCTTCTTTTGGAGGGTCCGACGGTCTTCCATCAGCATGCGACCGTGATCCCGTATCTCCTTTTCCAAAACGGCCGCGTTGCAGGGCGTTTTGCACTGATCCAGGATCGAAATCTGTCCGGGATTGTCCAGGTCTCCTTTTTTGAGGCCGAGTCCGGATTGATCCGCCCCTTGGAGAAGATTCAGGAAAAAGCCCGGGCGATGTTTCCGGATTGCGGCAGGATGGTCGTCGGGCTGAACGGACACATCAATTACGGAGCAGGTTTCCTGACCGAAAGGTTCGATCTGCCACCCCTGTTCGGTCTGCCCTATACTTCGGATTATTACCGGGATTATTTTCAGGATTTAAAATCCCATCAGATGGTGACATACCGGTTTCCGGTCGGTGCCTTCTGCGGGATGCTGAGCGACTTCGCGGCGCGGATTCGGCGGCATCCGGTGAGGGTTCGGATGATGAACAAAAAGAAGTTAAAGGAGGACCTTTCCGTTTATACCGCTTTGAACAATGCCTGTTTTGAGGGTCATCCCTTCTGGGCGACAAGGCTTCCGGAGGAGGATTTCGAACTGTTCCACCCCTTCCGTTTTTTAATCAAGGAGGAGAACCTTTTATTCGCGGAAATCAACGGCAAACCGGCCGGATTCCTTTTGTGGTATCCCGATTTCAATCAGATGCTGAACAGCAGGCAGCACCTCGGCATCCGCCACGTGCTTCTCTATCACGGACGAAATCCCATCGACACCTTCCGGCTGACCCAGATTGCCGTGCTCCCGGAATACAGAAGAATGGGCGTAGAACTGGCTCTGTACCATGCTCTGTCCACGCGGGTTCGGAACCGGTATGCCCATGGGGAAGGGGGCTTTATCTTCGGGCAGAACGTGAACTCGATCCTGATGTCCGAGCGTTACATCAAACGGGCCACGGGTATAAATCCCCTGCCGTACCGGCGGTTTTCTGTTTATGAAACAGCCCTTCCGCGTGTCCTCTGATGAAACTCACGGGGTGAGCATGCAGGCGGTTGCAGTTCATAGCCGGAAGGATTGGCGCGCCTTCTATCAGATCGAAAAGGACGTCTACCGGGAATGTCCGCAGCATCGTTCCACCGAGCACGATCTCCTGCATAGCCTGGTGGAGGGCCCGACATCCTTCCATGAGCATGCGGTGGTTCTGCCCCATATTTTGACGGAAGGAGGGGTAACGGTCGGGCGTTTCGCGCTGATTCGTGATTCTTTGCTCCCGGATTATATTCAGATGGCCTTTTTTGAAGCACTTCCGGGACTCCGGCAGGTATCCGATACGGTGCTCGAGGCCTGCGGCCGTTCGAATCATCGCAGCAAAAAATGCGTGGTGGGTCTCAACGGCCATCTCAATTACGGAGCGGGCATTCTGTTAAACCATTTTCACGAGGTTCCTCCCTACGGCCTGCCGTATTCACCTCCCTATTATCAGGAATACTTCAAGGATTTTGAAAAACGACTATTGGTGACCTTCCATTATCCGATGCAACCTTTCTATGCTTATTATAAGGAAATGCGATTGAAAATCAGAGAGGGGCGGATGACCGTCAGGCCGATGAACAAGCTCCGGTTCCGGCGGGACATCGGGCTGTACACCTGGTTGAACAATGCGTGTTTTCAGGATCATCCTTATTGGGCGGACCGCACAGCTGAAGAGGATTACGAGCTCTTCCATTCCTTTAGGCATTTCATGAAGGCGGAGAATCTTCTTTTCGCGGAGATGAAAGGGCGCCCCGTCGGTTTTGTGCTCTGGCTCCCCGATTTTCACCAATCAATCGGACCCGAATCGAAGCTGCGCTTCGGGAATGCGCTGAAAAGCCGCCTGACGCATCGCATCACGGCCTGCCGGTTCTGCGAAATCGCCGTGCTGCCGCAGCACCGGAGAAGTCTTGCCGCGCAGCTGTTGATCCACCGCATGCTGGCGTACAACGAGCGTTTGCATTTCACTGAGGGTGAAGGGGGCTTCATATTTGAAGAAAATTCGGCCAGCATGGAACTGACGCAGGGGCTCCTGAAACGTGCGTTTGGAAAACCTTTTGAGCCCTATCGCCGCTATGCGGTTTTTGAGCATGTGCTGTGAATCCTGAATTCATCAAAATAGAAAATGCCGCCGCCCTGCCGGACGATTGGGACCGGTGCACTGTTGCCTTTTTCCAAACCAGGCGGTTCCTGCAGCATACCGAGCGGTACAATCCCTGCGGTCAGAGGTATTTTCTGATGTACGAGGGAGGGCGTTTCGCCGCCGGTTTCATTCTCTACACCTTGCGGTTGGATCTCCTGACTTATCTGCATATCAAGAGCCCGGTGAAAATGCATATCGTCGGCGTACCCTGCTCCGTGTCCTGCAGCGGCATCGTCGGTGATTTTGGAAAAACGGTTGAACTGATGGATTTCCTCCAAACGCTGGGGAAGGGATTTTACCTGGCCCTGAATGTTGAACCCGGCGTGCAGACGGGCCTTGCGGTCAGGGCCAGGACGATGCCGACCCTGGTGCTGGAAAACAGGTATGAATCCTGGCCCCATTTTCTGGGATCCTTGCGGGCGGATTACCGAAGGAGGATGCTGCGCATCGACGGAAAATTCAGGGGCGTTGAGCATAAATCAATGGACTGCATTCAATTCGATGAGGAAATGTACCGTCAGTACCTCAACGTCTGGAAAAGAAGCAGGGGGAAACTGGAGAAACTGTCCTGCGATTTTTTCCGGTATTTGCCTTCCTGTTTCAGACTGAACGTTTATTCGGCCGGAAACCGGCTTCTCGGATGGACTCTGTCCCTGCTGGACCGGCAGACCCTGTCCTTTTTTTTGGGGGGATTGGATTATCGCCGGAATCGCCTGTATGATACCTATTTCAATTTATTGTCCTCTCTTCTGAGGGACGGCATTGCGCTTCATGCTTCCCGAATTGATTTCGGGCAGACGGCCGAAATCCCGAAATCCAGGCTGGGTTGCCGGATGATGGAAAAGATGATGTGGGCCCATCACTCGAACCGCTTGTTTCTTCGGATCCTGAACGCCGCGAAACCGGCTCTTGAATACCGCAGCCGAATCCCGGAGGCGCATGTGTGGAAGGCGAATTCATGAAGGTTCTTCTGATGCGTCCGAGGCCGTCGCCCGAGACGATCGGCCTTCAACATCTGATGATCGTGGAACCCCTGGAATTGGAGATGTTAGCGGCTTTGATCCGGCCTCCGGATGTGCCGATCATCATTGACATGATCCTGGAAAGACATCCGGTTCAACATTTTCTCCGGCGCATCAATCCGGACGTTTTCTGCGTGACCGGTTATATCACTCACGTCCGGATCATGATCCGTTACTGCCGGATCGCAAAAATGATCAATCCTCATATCCGGACCATCGTGGGCGGCGTGCATTGCGAGGTTCTGCCAGAGGACCTGGACGACGCATCCATTGATTTCAGGGTGGTCCGGAATGCCGCCATACAATTTCCGCTGGTTCTGGACCATATCCGGAACGGATCGGATTTGCCGCTGGGAGCCCTTCGAACAGGAGAGGCATTCCATCTGAAAAATCTTCCGGATTATGATTTTCAGGTCCCTTTTCCGGACAGGAGCCTGACCCAAAAATACCGGAAAGCCTACTTCTACATCTTTCAGGAGAGGGTAGCGTTGATCAAGACCGCCTTCGGATGTCCCCATTCCTGCAACTTTTGCTACTGCAGGAAGATCACCGGAGGATCGTACCATGAGAGGCCCCTGGGGTCGGTCATGAAGGAATTGCAGGCTGTACAGGAGAAAAACATCTACATCGTGGATGACGATTTTCTCGTCAGCCCGGACCGTGTTCTGCGGTTTATCGAGGAGAACCGGTCGGCCGGTCTGGATAAGCGCTATCTTGTGTATGGTAGAGCGGATTTCATCGCCAGGCATCCCCGTGTCATCGAAAAGTTCGGCGAGGCGGGCCTGAGGACCGTGATCGTCGGCTTGGAATCCTTTGACGACCGGGAACTCGCCGGCTATGGAAAGCTATCAAAGGCTGCCGAGAACCGGGAGGCCGTCAGGATTCTCAATCTTTGCCATATCGACTGTTATGCCACCCTCATTCTCTCTCCCCATTGGGGGCGGAAGGATTTCGATCTTTGCCGCGATAACCTGAAGGCGCTCGGCATTCATTATGTGAATCTCCAGCCGCTGACCCCTCTTCCCGGAACGGAAATAAAAGTGGGGGAGGCCGAGCAATTGTTTTCCCGCCACGATTTTGAGAAATGGGACCTGGCCCATGTCTCCATCAGGCCGACGCAGATGAGCGTGGCAACTTTTTATGAATGCATTTTACGGTTGTACCGTCAGATTCTGTTTCAGCCGAGAATCCTGTTGGGCTACGTCAGGAAATACAGGCCGGTCATGTGTTATAAAATGTTCAAGGGCAGCCTGCTGGTGAGGCGGCAATATGACCGGAAAATGCGCGAAGCCCTGAAAAATCCACGTTACAGGAGGCCGCGTAAACCGTCCGGTCAGGACCGGCTTCTCCAATCCGCCGGAAGAAAGGATTCGCTGAATGGCCTGCGGACAGGATAAACCGGCCATTCGAGAGCGGTTTTATGCGGGCATGGGCAATGCCCTGCGCCGGTTCTATTGGCTTGCACTGCTTCTGGGATTCGGCCTCACGCTCGCCTCCATCCGGCTGTCCGGGAGACTTTCGGTCGACATGACCTGGCTGGGAATGGCTCCCGAGAAATCAGAGGCGGTGAAGACCTACAAGATCATGGATGAAGCATTTGACGGCGTGAATCCGATTCTGGTTGTTCTTTCCGGAGATGAATCCGAAGTTCTCAAGAAGGCGGCCGACGAATTGGCCTCCGACTATCTGAAGCTCAACGGACCATCCCATAGGAGCCCGCCCGGTCCGTTGAACATCCCGGAGGCCACGGCGGTTGATTCGAACCGCCTGATCAAGGATGTGGTGGTCCGGCTGGATAGAAATTTTCTGGAACGGTATGGATTGTGGATGCAGGGTACCCGGACATTGGAGGATCTCGGGAATCTGGCGGGCGACCTGAGCCTGAATGGGATATTTTCATATCTCAACAGGCAGTTCCAGAGCGGTTTTACCGTTGGGCGGAAAGGTTCGGCCGCGAACCCCGAAAAACAGGCTCTCCGGATGCTCCATCTTTTGGAACGCTTGCTTCAGTCCGTGAAGGGCTTCCTGGATGATCCGTCCGCGGGTCGGGAAAAGCTTCAGGCTGACATGGATGATTTTTTGCTCGGAGAGGCGTATTTCATTTCCTATGAATCAAAAATGCTGATGATTTTTGTATATCCCGTCCCGTCCGCCATGGAGGTGTTCGAATCCGTTCCGGTGGTCAGGCTGTCTGAAAATCTTCTGGACCGATACCGGGAGAGATATCCTAACCTTCGCTTCCGCCAGACCGGCATGGCCGTCATATCCAGGGATGAAATGGACGCGGGGCTGCGCGATGCCTATGATAATCTTTTAATTGCCGCCGCGGCCATCTTTGTGCTGCTCTATTTGGCATTCCGGGATCCCCCGGCTCCCTTTTTTTCCCTGATCGCCCTCCTCTGCGGGGTGACGTGGAATCTGGGCGTGACAGCTCTCCTCGTCGGGAGGCTGAACATGATCACGGCGATGACCGGCGTCATCCTTCTGGGCTTGGGGATTGATTATGCCATTCATTTCCTGACCGGGTACACGCAGGCGATTCAAAAGGGACTGGAACCCCATTCCGCCGTTGTGGAATCCTTCGAAAAGACAGGCGCTGGTTTGATGACGGGCATGTTGACCACGGCATCCGCCTTTTATATGCTCATGATTTCGGAGATCGATATTTTGCGCGAATTGGGACTGGTTATGGGGAACGGGATCATCCTGACCTTTTGTTCATCCATCCTGATCCTGCCGGCGCTTCTCCTGCTTCGGGAAAGGCTGCGGAATCCCCTGCATGCCGCAAAGAAGATCCCTGCCCGCCGAAGCATGGAATTTGCGTTTATGGGTCGAATTTCACTGTGGGCCTGCAGGAAATCCCGGATGACGGTTTTCGGGATCATTCTGGCTACTGCGGGGGCCTGTGTTTTTTTGCCCGGACTGCATTTCATCACGGACCTCAAGAAAATCGACATGAAGGGACTGGATTCCCTCGAATTGATGGACGTTCTGATCGATACGTTCAACCTCTCTCCGGATCCGGTTTCTTTCATGGTCGGCAGTCCGGACGAGGCGGAGGTAAAAACGGATGCGCTGGCCGGATTGGGTTCGGTGGGCCGCGTGGAAAGCATCGCCGATTATCTCCCTTCCAAGGAACTTCAGGAGGTCCGTCGGGGGCCCATCCGCCGGCTCAGGGGTCTTCTGGAGGCTCCGGCGACTGCGGCTGCGATCGACAGGAGGTCGATCACCCGGCAAGTCCGGATGCTTCAGGCAAATCTTTTTCAAACAGGCATCCTCGCCAGAAGATGGGGTTTCGAAAGGCTTGCGGTTTATTGCGACGATCTTTTAAGCCGTGGAGAAGATGGCCGTGGCGAGAATCTTTTCAGCCGTTTGAACTCGCTTGTTGCGGAGGCGGAGGAGGGGGTTCTTCTCGAATTGCAGTCATGGATCTCCCGGGGCATGAAAGACCGGCTCCATCGCATGGTAGAAACGGAGGGTGTTTCCCCCGAGGATCTTCCGGAAAACATCAGAAGGTTGTACGTCAGCCGGGACGGTAAAAATTACCTCGTTAATGTCTATGCATCCGACGACATTTGGAGGACGTTTCTGACGAGCCCTTTTCTCGATGATGTTGAAAAAATTCACAGGCCGGTTACCGGAGGGCCTGTATTGATGAAGGCCATCATTTCGGCTGCGGCCAGAGGCGGAAAAAGAGCGACGGTCCTGGCCTTCCTCACGATCCTGATTTTTCTGCTGATCGACTTCAGGGGCATCCGCCAGACATTCGTTTCCGTCATTCCTTTGATCGCAGGCAGCATCTGGATGCTTGGATTCCTGTCCGCAACCGGGATTCATTTGACCTGGATGACGGTGATGGCCGTCCCGCTCCTGATCGGAACCGGAATCGATTACGGCGTTCATATCCTTCATCGGTATCGCATCGAGGGACCGGAAGGCTGGCTGGCCGTCATGCGCACAACCGGAAAGGGCGTTTTGCTGACTTCCCTCACAACCATGATCGGATTCGGTTCCTTGATGTTTTCAAGAATGGTCGGATTGCAGCAATTCGGCGTCACCCTGTGTGTCGGGATATTCTTCATGCTGATCCTCAGCGTCATCCTGATCCCGGCCCTGCTGACTCTGACCGGGAACCGCAAAGACTCGGGGGCAGGATAGAAAGGTCGTCACGGAAGCCCGGAAAAGGAGGGGAATCATCATGAGACAGGCAAATCCTTTGAAGCGTGTGGCAGCAGATCTTCTGGACGGTATTATTCTCATAGCCGTCAAGCTCGTCATTGCGGGTGGATTCATCGCCGTTTCCGAGTTGCTCCTGAATCTGGAACCTTGGGGCAAAATCCTTTGTTGGGCCCTGTGGATCTTCTATATCCTCACCATCACCTTTCTGTTTTTCGCCTATTACATCTTTTTCTTCACGCTGTACTCGGCATCCCCCGGGAAACTTCTGTTTGACCTGAAGGTCGTGGATGATGAGACAGGCTGCTATCCGATCACCAAAAAGCAGGCCTTTCTGAGAGCCCTGGGATATTTGATCGCTGGTGCGCCTCTCTATCTGGGAATTGTCTGGATACTCTTTGACAGGAAAGGACAGGGATGGCAGGACAAAATTGCCGGGACCCGAATGATTGACCTTTCCGGTTCGCAGCCGTGAAGAATTCCGGGTGTACATCCGTTGCCTGAATAGAAAGAATCCGGAGAATCCGGAATGCCCAAAATACTGTTCATCCAACCGACCCAGTACGCGGTGACCCGTGACGGAGTAAAGCGCGGGCTGTGCAAGCAGAGGAGGATCCATTTACCGGGGCTTGTCTTCCCGCTCCTTGCGGCGATGACACCGGAACATTGGGAGGTTGAAGTGAGACTGGAGGTCGTGGATGATATTGATTTTGAAAATGATGCGGATTTGGTCGGCATCGGCACCATGGGGCATGCCATTTACCGCGGCATCGAAATCGCGGGGGAATTTCGAAAAAGGGGAAAACGTGTGGTGATGGGCGGCTACATGGCTTCCCTTGGATTGAAGCATGTTCTGGACTATGCAGACAGCATCATCGTGGGAGACGCGGAAACATCCTATCCGATCATGCTTCGTGACTTTGAGAAAAAGGGGAGACTGGAAAAAATTTATCATCATCCCATCAGCCACCTGAACGGTCTTCCCGTGCCACGATATGAATATTTGACTTCAAAGCCCATCGGCGGCATGCTGCCGGTCCAGGCGGGAAGAGGCTGCAGTCATCGCTGCACCTTCTGCTCCATTGCATGTCTTTATCATGGCCGATATCTCTGCCGTCCCATCGATGAAGTCATCCGGGATGTCCAGAGGGTCAGGGATCTCGGATTCAAGCGGTTTTACCTGATCGATGACAATATTTTCAGCAATACGTCCTATTTGACGGAACTGTGCCGGGAACTCGAACCTTTGAAAATGGAATGGGCCACCCAATGCGACATGAACCTCGCGAGGCGGCCGGAGATACTCGAGAAAGTCGTCCGGGCAGGCGCCTATATGATGAGTTTCGGGATTGAAAGCATCACACAGGAAGGCCTCGATGCGCTCAACAAATCCTGGATGAAAGTCCGTGATCATAAACGATTGATCCGTGCATTGTCGAACGCGGGCATCGTCGTCAGCAGCGAGATGATCCTGGGAACGGACAGCGATACGGTGGAGACGATCAAACAGACGTATCATTTTCTGAATGAAGTCCGGCTTCCGCTGCCCCGTTTTTACATTCTGACGCCAACGCCGGGCACGGCTTTATTCGATGAGTACAAACGGGAAGGGCGGCTTCTCACGGAGGATTTCACCCGGTACACCGGGACGCGATGCGTTTACAAACCGGCCCGAATGTCCGCGGACCAGTTGACCGACATGTACTGGTGGATCAATAAAAAGATATTTTCAATCGGCAGTATCGTCCGCCGGACGGTCCTTCATCCGAGAATGCTGAAGCAGCCTCTTCATTATCTGTTCGCCTTCTTCGTCAACCTCCATTACCGGCGGTACATCCGGAAGGGCGTGCCTGCGAATATTTTCTGAATTGAAACTTGTTTGTATGGATGTTCACCGTGTCCGCGTTGCGGGGCGGCAAAGAAGTCCTCCTGTTACAATTGAAACTCCCCGGCAGGGTGCTACGCAGGCGTTTTCGATCTGCAGGGAGAAAAATGTTTTGGATTCGCCCCTTCACTCAGCATCCGGCTGCGGGGAATTTTTCCGCTCACAGGTTCATTTCAGAGGAAGGGGCGAGACATTTCAGCCGCAAGCAGCCGGTATGGCGGAAAAACGAATCCAGAGGGAACTGTTTTGCAACCCTGAACGGCGGATTATTCCTGCAGCAGCAATTCCCCGAAAACGCTCGCGTTCTGCCAGGCCACGTTCTTGTTCGATCCCGGGATGTCGATGGATCCGTAGAAATGCTCCCGGGTGCCGGAATGGTCCGCGTCGCAGTAGGCTATAGCGAATCCCAGGTCCTTGCCCGCAGCCAGAACGGCGGTCGGATTGGACTGCGAGGCGTCCGAGTACGCGTCCGTGTACACGGTCATGGCGACTTCCCAGGTATGCACCGTGCCGTTCGATGTGCGGCTGACCTGCACATGCTGCGTGTATTCCTTCGGCGCGCCGGAAGCGCTCAGGTCCACGGCCCGGCCGTCCAGGGCGATATGATACGCGAATGCGTTGAAATTGTTCTGATGATCCCCGCCGGAGTGGTTTTCATCCAGGAAAATCTCCAGGCAATCGTCGTTGTAGTAGTCCTGAAGGGGATTGGCGTGCGTATCCGCGAGTTTTTCGTCCGTGATTTCGACCAGGAAATAGAGTTTCTCCTCAGTCCACACAATCTTGTATTTGCCGCTGAAGTCAGCCGGAGTGGCTGCCTGGCCGAGCCACAGATGATCGATGGACGCCCAGACCGCATTCTGCCAGCAGGCTTCGTCACCGGTTCCATTGATGACCGGAGCCTCCATCGCTTTCGGGGCATGGTAATCCCCGTCCGGGATTTCCGTTTCGTTGGGCTGCGTCGGTCCGGTGCTCTTCTTTTTGCAGCCGGCAAGTAGGGCGATCACAAGGAAAAGCCAAATGCAGCGATGAATCATGACCTTCATGGACAAGCCTCCTTGAAGAAATGACGAATTAAGAATACAGCCCCCAGCCCTCTTGGATATTTTAGATTTTTGATTGTGGATTGATGATTGAATGAATATTTTCAATCCTCAATCCAAAATCCGCAATCACAGATATTAAACCCCTCCCTGGATCCCGGGCATGAGGTTTACCGCCACAGATTGCATCGCTGGGTCATCATCAAACCGGGGATTTTTCCACCCGTAAAACCCGGGAAGACACCGCCACCTCTTTTCCCGATGCCCGATGCACGTCTTTTCCAGAGTCCCGAACCCCGATTCCCGATCCCCTCTTTTCACGATGCCCGAAGCACGATGCCCGTCTTTTTCCCGATCCCCGAACCACGATCCCCTAATCCCGATTATTGTATCAGCCTTTTCTTCAGCCTCCTGATGGCGAAATATCCGGTCAACAGAGACACGGCCAATATGTAAAGCAGGTTCAGCCACAGCCCAGGATGGAACTGTCCGGTGCAGAAAGCCCTGGCCAGGTCCACGCAATGGGTAAGCGGCATGAGTAAGGCCACAGGTTGAATCACTTCCGGCAGGCTCTTGATGGGAAAGACCACGCCTGAAAAAAAGAACATGGGCGAGAGCAGCCCTGTAAAATAAAAATTGAAATGATTGATGTTTTTCACGAACGAGGTCACGAGCAGGGAAATTGCACCGAACAGAATGCCGGTCAGGAACCCAATCAGGGGCGCCAGCAGGCTGAAGGACAGGGGGATCACTCCGAATACGGACACGATGATCAGGACTGCGAATGAGAAGAACCAGCCCTTGGTCCCTGCCCAGAGGATTTCGCCCACAAGCAGGTTGTTCACGGAGATCGGCGCGGCGAGCATGCCGTCGTATACCTTGTCGAATTCGAGGCGGATGAAGGTGCCGTACGACAGTTCGAATGCGGAGGTGTACATGGAGGACGTGACCAGGAGACCGGATGCCAGGAACTGGATGTAGGGAAGCCCGTCCATGGTGGCGATGTACTTGCCGAGGCCCAGGCCGACTCCGGCGAGAAAGATCAGCGGTTCCATGAAGGGCGGCAGGCCGTTGCTGATCAG
>JAFGEX010000339.1 GCA_016931355.1 bacterium | reverse complement strand
CATGGCGTCTGCCAGCTTCCCGACGCCGCCCCTGGGATAGAAATAGTCCAGATACAGCGAAAAATAGCTCAGCGCGAAGAAAGCGGGTGTGTTCTTGAAAAAATGCTGCGAGATGATATCCCTGAGGGACTGATTGTGGACGATCGATTTCAGGTAATTCTCAACCGGCATGTTCATGCGATTGATTTTACCCACTGTGAAGATGAATTTCGGAAGCCAGGGCAGCAGTTTCTTGAAAAGAAAGGCCCGGTCGCGCCTGAGATCCTTGAAAACAGGATTTTCGATGCCGTAAAGCACATCCATCTGCTTCATGATTTTACGGATGAGCGTGATGACCGCGTCAATCTCTTTTTCGCTTTCCGGATACAGTTTGATCAAAAGACTGCGGTAGGTCTCCAGACTCTGCGTATCCTCGATTTGGATGATTTCCTTTTCGATTCCCAATGAGACCGGGCTACGGACGACATCCAGACGGATGCCCAGATCCGCCAGCATCGGGAGAATAATGCCCGCATCCTCAAGGGCTCTGACGCCTGCGTCAAAATGAAATCCGTCCCGGGTGAAGGAATTCACCAGACCGCCGCATTCCCGGTTTTTCTCGAGAAGCAAAATGTTTTGTCCTGCGCGAGCGAGATAGGCCGCGGCGGTCAAACCCGCGATCCCTCCTCCGGCAATGATGGTATCGTATTTATTCGCGGCCATCGTCTGCGAGTCTCCATCCCTGATCCTGTGCGGGGCTGATGATCGTCATTTTCTCAAACCGCTCAGATCCAGGCTCTTTTCCCAAAGCTGGTAAGCCACTTCTTTGTCCAGGGCCGGAGGCGTGGGTTCTTCTTCAGTGGTCAGATGAAAGAATCTGCCGCTGACTGCCTCCATCTTTTTTGAAACACCCAGATAATACAATGCTTCAGCAGAAACATCGGGGGATTTCAGGGTTTTATCGATGAAATGCCTTTTATACCAGCGGTACAACGGTCCGTTGTCCTGGCCTGTTTCCGTCTTGACTGCGCCGGGATGCATGGCATTGATTGAGACGCCCGTATTCTTGAATTGTTCGGCGAAAACGATCATGGAGAGAAGCTGGGCCAGTTTGGCGGAACCGTAGCTCTTCAGGCCGGTATAATGCCGTTTTTCCCAATTCAGATCGTCCAGTCTCAATCCCCAGGCGGCGAAACGATGCCCCTCGGAGTTCACCAGAAGAATTCTGGCTTTTTCCTGGGATTTCAGCTTATCCATCAACAGGTAATTGATCATAAAGGAAGCCAGATATTGCACCATGAAAACCTTTTCAATCCCGCCGGGCGTGACCTCCCGACGGGTCAGATAAACGCCAGCATTGTGGATCAACACATCAATGGGGTGTGTGCGTTTCAGCAGCGCATCAGCGGCTTGAGCAATATCCCGCCGGGAGCTTAAGTCGGCCTGTACGGAATCACATTGGACCCCATACGCGCTTTCGATCTCGCGTCGCAGGGCTTCGGATTTCTCCGGATTCCGGTTGATGCAAAGCAGGTTGGCGCCACGGGAGGCATATTTTCTGGCGGCTCTATACCCGATGCCCGATGTCGCTCCGGTGATGACAACCCATCTGCCCGGGAAATCATCCGCGCAGATTTCAGGATCCAGCTGACTGTTTTTGATCATGGCCAGTATGTTGGACCACTGATACGCCTTGAAATACTGCAGAAATTTGCCGTTTCGTTTCATCGGAGGGGCTTATCCGAATTTATTTCTCATGAATTTCCGGTAGGCTTTGCCGAATCGCGGGATGTTGTCGAAGATATCCCCCCATAAGTCGTAATAATCCCTCTGCTCCGCAATCCGGCCCGCTTGATTGAGCGTCACCCGGCTGCATCCGTACAGGACTGAACTCGGATTCTTCTTGTAACGGATGGTCATTTCCCACTCCAGAAAAATCACGTTGTCCTGCTGGACGGCCCTGACGATATGCATCTTCAAATCCTGCGACCGTTCGGCCAGACGTTCGGTCATGGCCTTGAACGCCTCGAGACCGCGGATCTCCTGAATGGAATCCCGGAAATAGATGTCCTCCGCATAATAGGGCAGGATATGGGACCAGTCCGGTTTCCCTTCCGTGTTGTACGTTTTGGACCACAATGCCTTGATGGTTTCAGCATTCAACACGAGTTCCCCGCCCGTTTCATTCTCTTTCATCATATCAGGCGCCATAGCCGTTTCTCCATGGATCAATAGACCGGTTCGCAGACAACCGTATCGTTCTTGACCAGTTCAAAAATCGTGTCTTCGAATGCCGGAGGGCCGAATTTCCCTTTCGCGTTGTTTGAAAACCCGTATCCCTCCCTGGGGATGAACAACAGTTTGGTGTCCAGTTTGTCGTTATTGTTGTCATCGTGAATATACCGGAATGCATATTTCCCCGCTTTCAAGCTGTCCAGGGTGATGCTGCATTTCCCGTCTTCTATGATGGCATTGAGTTGCCGGATGATGTTTTTATTTTCATCCATGAATGAAAAGATGATCTTTCCCCGGTCATTTTTCAACGGCCCGATCTCGATTGTGAGACGGTATTGACAACAGGCGGACAGCGGGCCGAAAAGGGACAGGACGAAGAGGATGCTTGCTTTTCCGGGTAATTTCATGATCCACCTTCCGAATCGCGGGATTTTTACCGGGGATATCCCGGTTTTCGATTTGTTCACAGGGACGGTACGGGAAGGCCTGTCACAGATACAGGCCCAAGGTAAAGATATAATCCTGGTTCCGCAATGGCGCAGGATCCTCCCCCTCGGCGGTGGGCATATTCAAGGTATTCCAGCCGATGGTGAACCGGTACTCAAAAAAGCAGGGCTTATCCAAAAGCCTGAACTCCACGCCGGCTCCGTAGAGAAACCCGTAATCAAAGATGTCCACGCCCTCTATCTTGTTGGTGTCGGTGAATTGCATCGGGATCCCGTCTATTTCAGCGACGCCGTTCAGACGGTACTCTCCATTCAGCAGGATGGATAAAGCATACCCGCTGCATCCGTAGAAGGTGAATGATCCCAGGCGGGCAAAGGCATAGCGCATCACGATGGGGATTTCAAAATAATTCAGATCATATTCGGTATGGGTGTATATCGGACGGTCTTTCAGGGCAATGTCCTCCCTGGATCCTTTCTGGACATAGAGAAACTCCTGCTGCATGCAGAACGATTCCGTGATCGGATAGGCGATCATCAGGCCGCCGACCAGTCCGTGCCGGTAGAACACATCCACGGTGTAGGGTATGTCCGGGGCATGGATGCCGTACTGGGTCGCCATGCTGTAGCCCGCCCTGAATCCAACCCGGACGCCCTTTTGGGCTGAAAGAGAATTCCAAAAAAGAAAAAACAGGCAAACACAGAAGATTTTTTTCATGGTCACTCCGGTTGGGAGAGGTACGTCATTCTCTGGAATAGATCATGTCAATTTCCGTGTCGTCCGCCGTGCCGTCCTGATCGAAGTCGATGGGCATGATCAGGGTGAGTGTCAGGGTGTCGCCGTCCACCTGACAGGTGACCGTGTCGTCTATGCCGGCGCCGTCCAGGGTCAACTGATCGCCGTCCCGGGTCCAGGTGCCGGGGACCACAACGACGCTGCTGTCCTCGTACGTGGTTGTGACCGAGGCGGATCCGTCTTCGTTGATTTGCAGAACGGATGAGGTCGCGCCGGTCCCGGAAGCAGCCAAAAAACTTTCAGCAGTCAAAGTCAGGTTGCCTACGGGAGTGTCTTTCATGAGGACGCGTACCATCCGCCATTTGCCGGTCAGGGATCCGCTCTTTTTGGGCTCGGTCCCCTTGTCGCAGCTGCTGCCGGTGCACAGGCTCATCAACATCGCCGAACCGAGCAACGCCAGCGCTGTTTTGATGGAAGCGCGCATGGATCCTCCCTGTTTTTTGTCCGTTGAATCTGAAAGCGGGCGTATGCCCCGCAGTCTACCGCTTCAGGATTTCCTTGAACCGCTTCGTCAGGAGCGGCATGATCTCGAACAGGTCGCCGACCAGGCCGTAGCTCGCCACGTGGAAGATCGGCGCGTCCGGATTCTTGTTGATCGCCACGATCATGTCCGACGAGGACATGCCGACCAGATGCTGGATCGCGCCCGAGATGCCGGCCGCGAAATAGATCTTGGGCTTCACGGTCTTTCCGGTCTGTCCGACCTGATGGGAGAGGCTGATCCAGCCTGCGTCCACGGCGGCGCGTGACGCACCGACCGCGCCGTTCAGCACCTTGGCCAGGTCCTTGAGGATCCCGAAATTTTCCGGGGACTTCATGCCCCGGCCGCCGGCCACGATCACGTCCGCCTCGGCGATGTTGACCGTTTCCTCGGCTTCCTTGACCGTCTCCAGGATACGCGTGCGGGAGGCGGCGTCCGCATCCGTGACCGGCACGCGGATCAGCCCGCCTGAGCGACCCGCCTGAACCGGCGCCTCGTCCATGACCTTGTGCCGGACGGTTGCCATCTGCGGCCTGTAATTTTCGCAGCGTATCGTGGCCATGATGTTGCCGCCGAATGCGGGGCGGGTCTGAAGCAGATGGCCTTTTTCCGGGTCAATGGCCAGGCCCGTGCAGTCCGCGGTCAGCCCGGTGCGCAGTTCAACGGCCACGCGCGGGATCAGGGATCGTCCGATCGTGGTCGCGCCCGTCAGCACGATCTCCGGCTTGTACTGCCTGATCATTTTCGCCAGGATGCGGGCGTACGGCTCGTCCAGGTATTGGCCGAGCCCCGCATGTTCGGCGATGTAAA
This sequence comes from bacterium, assembly GCA_016931355.1. Classification (GTDB taxonomy): domain Bacteria; phylum Zhuqueibacterota; class QNDG01; order QNDG01; family JABMRT01; genus JAFGEX01. Next base: position 7,169 of record JAFGEX010000339.1, on the reverse strand, counting down.
CCTTGTCCGCGCCGCGTTCGAAAAGGCCTTTTGCAGCCGCTTCCACGCCGGTTCCGATCAATACCGCGCAGAGTTCGGATTTCCGCTCGTCCGCGAGTTTCTTCCCCGCTCCGAGCAATTCGTACACCACGGACTGGATCGCGCCCTCGCGCTGCTCGGCGAACACCCAAACGCCTTTGTATGCGGACAAATCCACCTTGGCCTCGCGGTCCCGCGTCAGCTCGATCGCCTCCACCGGGCAGGCTTCCACGCAGGCCCCGCAATACGTGCATTTGGTTTCATCGATGACCGCGATGTTGTTCTCCATCGTGATCGCGCCGTAAGCGCAGGCCGTGACGCAGGCCCCGCAGCCGATGCATTTTTCGTTTATGACTTTGATCTGTGCCAATGACCGCTCCTTGATGTTCTGTTTCAAAATCCGGTGTTGTCCTTACTGGAGGACCTTGTCTTCCTGAAGCTTTTTGACGAATTCCTCCACGATCTGGGCCGCCTCTCCCTGAAAGATCTTTCCGCCCGTGCGCGGGGGAGGGGTGAACACCTTGTCCACCCACGTGGGGGATCCGTCGAGGCCGATGCGCTGCGCGTCCACCTCCACGTCCGCGCTGGTCCACACCGGGATCTGCGCCTTCTTGGACATCATGACCCCGCGAAGCGAAGGCATGCGGGGCTGGTTGATGTCCTTCATCACCGTGACCAGGGCAGGCAGCGGGGATTCGATCACGTCGTACCCGTCTTCTGTCATGCGTTCCGCCGTGATGCGTTCCGGCGTGATCTCGCGGATCTTTTCCACGAAAACGATCTGGGGGATGTCCAGGAAAGCTGCGATGCCCGGGCCGACCTGGGCCGTGTCCCCGTCAATGGCCTGTTTTCCGCACAGGATCAGGTCCACCTTGCCGATTTTCCGTATCGCCTGGGACAATGTGTAGGACGTGGCCAGCGTGTCCGCGCCTGCGAACGCCTTGTCCGAGAGCAGGATGCCCTCGTCCGCGCCCACTGCGATCGCGTCCCGGAGAACCTGCTGAGCCTGGGGCGGGCCCATGGTCAGGGCAATGACCTTGCCGCCCAGTTTCTCCTTGATCTGAACCGCCTCCTCAATCGCGTACGCGTCGAAGGGGTTGAGAATGGCGGCCACGCCTTCCCGTACCAGGGTGTTGGTTTTCGGATCGATCCGGACCTCGGTCGTGTCCGGCACCTGCTTGATGCATACGACCATGTTCATGCGGGCTTCACCTCTCTATAGAATGGAAAGAAACGATGGATTTGTCCTGTATTTTATAAACCAGCCTGAATCCCTCCACGATCAGAGCGACCGCGAGGATCAGGTAAACGGGCCTGATGTGATCGCCCCGGAGCAGCCAGCTCAGCTTCTCTTCCGGGAGATTGACCATGACCAGGGCGATGGCATTGTTCGTGGCGTGCAGGGCCACGGACGGAAAGATACTGTCCGTCTTCCAGGCCAGCACGCCCATGAGCACGGCCATGAGCAGGATTTCGATGACCCACCAGGGGTTGAAATGGATGAAGGCGAATATCAGCGATGCGGCCATAACCGCGCGTGTGACGTCGCCGCGGCGCTCGAGGGCGCCCTGCAGCATGCCCCTGAAAAGCGCCTCCTCGACCACAGAGGCGATGACGACCGCGGCCAGGATCAGGATGACCAGCTCCCTGTCATTGCCGGCGCGCATCATGTCGGACAGGGCGGTCAGGACGTCCATGTCCATGGGTATCACGCGCTGGATCAGGCGTGAGATTTCTTCTGTGGCCACGGCAATGCCCGCCCCGATGAGCACGCTGACCGGCAGAATCTGCCATTTCACCGGCCGTATCCGGAATGTGACCCTGAAATCCAGGCGCTTCCATGCCGTGTATGCAACAGCGGGGACGCCGACCAGGATTTCGGCGACCAGAAGCCGGGTCTTGTTTTCAAGATCCGACCACAGGGCTGCCAGAAGCAGGCTCAGGGAGAAGGTGACGAGGAGGATGCCGAAAACTTCGCGTAAAGAGGGATATTTTTGCGGTTCTGGAGGGCTGGGTTTAATCACGGGGTCTCCTGAAGCGGGTGATGAGATCCGTCCAGGAGAGCTGTTCCTGAACAGCCTTTGTCATGTCCCGGACCTGAACGGCCTGTTTTCCGAGTTCTTCCTCGCCGATGATGGCGGTAAAGCGCGCTCCCCTGTTGTCCGCTTCGCGGAGCTGGGCCTTGAGGCTGCGGCCTCCGAATCCGAGAACAGCCGGGGTGCCCGCCTGCCTCAGCAGGGTCGCGAGCCGCACGGCTTCAGGCATGGCCTTCGGATCCTGGCAGGCCACATAGACATCCGGCCTGCCGGTTTCCGGGACCGGGATCTGCTGATGCATCAGGGTCATGACCAGGCGTTCGATGCCTGCCGCGAATCCGATGCCCGGAGTGGGGGGGCCGCCGAGAATTTCAGCCAGCCCGTCATAGCGTCCTCCGCCGCAAACCGCGTTCTGCGCCCCGATGCCCTCGGCCCACACTTCGAAAACCGTCTTGGTGTAATAATCGAGGCCGCGCACCAGCCTCGGATTCACGGTGTACGGCATGGCCATGGAATCGAGATAGCGCTTCAGGGTTTCGAAATGATCCGCGCATTCCTTGCACAGGAAATCAGCCGCGCGAGGAGCCCGGTCCGCCAGCGGTTTGCAGGTTTCCTTCTTGCAGTCCAGAAGCCTGAGCGGATTCTTTTCCAGCCTGTTCCTGCAGTCCCCGCAGAGATCCTTCTCATGGGACCGGAAATGCGCCTTCAGCTGTTCCATGTAGCCGGGCCTGCAGGCCGGGCATCCGATGCTGTTGATCTGGAAGCAGAGATTCCTGAATTTCAGATCCGAGAAAAGCTGCCAGGCCGCGGACATGATCTCGAAATCCAGGGCGGGGTCCATTTCGCCGATGGCCTCTATGTTGAACTGCGTGAACTGGCGGTACCGGCCTGCCTGCGGCCTCTCGTAACGGAAGATGGGTCCGTAGGACCAGAGTTTGACCGGCTTCGGCCTGCTGGCCATGCCGTTTTCGAGATAGGCGCGTATGACTCCTGCGGTGAATTCCGGCCGCAGGGTCATGGAATCACCGCCCTTGTCCGTAAAGGTGTACATCTCCTTCTCGACGATGTCCGTGCCTGTCCCCACGCCTCTCTGGAAAAGAGCCGTGGACTCGAAAACCGGCAAATCGAGCCTCTCGTATCCGAAGATGCGCGCCAGGCTGTCCAGGACCTGTTCCACCTGCCGCCAGTATTTCTGTTCCGCGGGGAGAACATCCCGCGTACCCTTGGGGGATTGGAATTTTTTCATGCCTGCTTCAATCCGTCAGATGTGATCCAGCATGTTGTGCTGTATGCTTTTGCATTCCTCGAGCCTGTCCTCCGGCACAAAGATGCGGACGCTGTCCCCGACCGGCATGCCCGAGATCCCGTAGGCATCGATGATCCCCGAAGAACGGAGATAGCAGGGGATGCCCTTCTGCCTGAGAACCTCCCGGATCATCTCCGCATACACCTTTCCCGGCAGGTCGGGGAGCGGGGCGAACCGGATGTCGGGCATTTCCTTGAGTTTGGCCACCAGTTTCACAGAGCAGTCAGGGCATTCCTTGATCTCTTCCTTGTATTCGTACCTGCATTTCGGACAAAAAGGCATTTTTCCTCCTCGCTTGAAAACCGGACCGGGCCTCTCAATCCGCCCCAAAAACGGTCCATCCATCAGCCAAATATATTTAATTTAATCCAAATTATAAAAGATGCAACTTTTTTTTGGGATGCCGGGCATCCGCCCGCGGATCAAATTCAATTTTTTATTTTTCATTAGGGAAAAATGTCGTAAATTGATACGGACGACTTCTTAACAGGGAAATGCGAATGAAGATCACACCCCTGGCCGCAGAGTCCATGGGAACCAGATCCATGGCCACATTCGTCGAACTCGGCAAGACGCAGATCCTGATCGATCCGGGATCCAGCCTTGCGGGCTCCCGGTTCGACCTCCCTCCCCATCCCCTGGAGCGTTACCAGCATCAGAAACACAGGGACCGCATCCAGCTGTATTGCCAGTCCGCCCATGTCATTGTGATCTCCCATTTTGACGGGGATCATTTCACCGCGGACCAGCCGGAGAGCTACCGGGACAAGGTGATGTTCATCAAGAATCCGAACCGGGACCTGTCGCCCGAACAGAGGAAACGGGCCTTCTCGTTTCTGAAGAGCATTCAGGGGATCGCGAGGGACGTGGTCTATATGGACGGCCGGACGTTTGATCTGGGCACGGTCCGGCTCGCCTTCTCCGCCCCGCTGCCGCACCGGCCCGGGGAGAACGGGGGCAGCGTCATCGCTGTTTCAATACGCGAAGGGGAGCAGGGTTTCGGCTTTTCGTCGGATACAGGAGGATTGAGCCCGTCGAGGCTGCTCGATTTCTTCCGGGCGCAGAAACCGGGTACGATTTACCTGGACGGCCCGCCCGTGTATCTCAAGGAACAGCGCATGGTCGAAGCCTCCATCCGCGAAACGGCAGAAGCCCTGGAAACGCTGATTGAAAAAATCCACTTCACCGACCTGATACTGGACCACGGCCTGCTGAGGGAGGAAGCCTGGCAGGAACCGATGCGTCCCGTTCTCGATGTGGTCCGCAAGGCGGGCGTCACCCTGCAGACGGCCGCGGAATACCGCGGGGATGAAAACAACCTGCTGGAGGCGCGGCGGAAGAAGCTTTACGAAGAGCATCCTCCTGATTGAACCCGCCGGATGCTTCCCACCCGGTCCGGGGTCCGCAGACGCCGGTATCCCCGGCGCAGGCTGAAGGGGGGACCGTCATCCCGCCCCACCCGGGTCGCAAGCGAACGACTGATTCCCCGCCCCGTAATCTGAAAAGGGGAGGCGAGCGCCGGCAGACCCATGATCATCACCAATCCCTACAAACGCCGCGATGTTTTCCGTTGCAGCCAGGAGGCGCACCGGAGCTTCGAAGGCCGCGTTTCCGCCTTTCATGTCCTCAGGGAAAAAAACTGTTATCCGCAGGGCTGCATTTATTTTGTCTGGCACTGTGTGCTGATGCAGAAAGGCCGCGCCTGCATTCACAAATACAGCCATCCGGGGAGAAAATGCGGCGGATGCACCTATTTTACGGCGGACAAGGTCCATCTTCAGCCCCGGCTCCTGCTCCCGGAGGATGCCTACAGCATTTTTCTGGAGGATGCGGAGCGGTTCGACGAATGGATGCGCACGGTCCGTTACAGGCGCCTGGCCGTCGCGGGACGCATCCACACTGTCAAGCCGTGGGTGGAACGCAAGGTTCTCGACGGGCGGAGCCGGATGGCCCTCCGCGGCTGGCTGCTCGTTTTCCGGCGTGGTTTCATCGGCCTGGACGAATACCGGGACCCGTTTTATGTGCGTGTTCCGGAAAGGCTCATGGCCCGGCACACCTTCCTTCCCCGCATGCGCATTGAACTGACCGGTGAGATCCGGGATGACAGGGGCCGCGTCATCGTCCATCACCCGGGCCAGGTCGAGATTCTTTCAAAGGGCTGGGGCCGCCCCTGGACGCGTGACCGCGCCCTGGTGGCCGTGCGCACGGCTTCGATGTTCGAGGAGCAGCCCGATGCCTGCCTGGATTGTCCCTGGGGAGTGCTGGTCGATGTGTCCGAGGAAAGCGGCGGGGAGACGGAGAAATACCGTCATCTGTATTGTCTGAAAGGCGTGCAGGATCCGGGCGGATGCTATGTGAACGCCATGGCCCGGGCAGGGAAAAGATCGTGCACGCCGGAACCGGCGGGACGAGCCTGCTCATTGCCTCCTTCATCACCTCCGGGAGGTCTATCCATTTCAAGGGAAAAGACCTCCCGGAGGTGATTGGGGAGGGGATTCGATGTTTTTTTCCTGCTAGAAAACGCGTTCAGGTTTCGATCCGGAGCCGGCCTGGAAAACGGCCAGGCGGTCCACGTCCTGTATCTCGATGATCCGTTTCCCCAGAACGACTTTGCCCTGCACCGTTTCTCCGTTTCGCATGGGCATCAAAAGGATGAGGACGTCATGCTTCCTCCTGATCCAGGCGCCGAGGGCGTTTTCGGGCACGGAGAGCGGAGGGGGTGCCTTTTGAAGGAGCAGGGGGATCACATCACCGGTTTCAGGGTCGAAGGAAGGCTTAAATTCATGGGGGATTTTTTTGCCGCCGGTGATCATGCGGGGGACGTCCTTGCCCAGGAAAAGGGGAAATCCGAATCTCACCAGAATGGCCATCCCTTCCAGGGCGTCTGCGCCGACCACTTCCGGGTAGGGGTACACGATCGCCTGATAGTTCCGCTCTCCCAGGCTGAACCCCTGTGAGGTGAGCCTGCCTCTCCCCAGCATGCGGCTGGACAGGACGTCGAGCTGAATGCCGCTGCGGATCAGGCGCGAGATCAGCCCTTGAAAGGCTTTCGATTTGCGTTCCGAATCGGGGGAACGCTCCCCGATCAGCGTGTCCGCAGGGAAAACAACGGCCGTGTTCGCCTCGGTGAACTGATATCCGGTGGCCGCCTCGAAAGCCGCCGCTTTTCTGTTGATTTCCTCGAACCTCTCCAGCCCGTTTACGCCTGTGCCGGATGGGATGCCGGGAGGGCAATCGAGCATGCAGCGCACGGAAAAGAAGGCCGCCTGTTCAAAGAAACGGCGCATCTCCTCCGGCCCGGCAGCCGGAAGCGCCGTATAAGCCTTCTTGTGCTTCGAAACCAGGCCCAGGCCTCGCGTCATGGCCAGGCGGGCGGTCAGGATTTCCTCCGATTTCTCCGGTTCGCGGCCGGACAGACGGGTCAGGCAGATGGTTCTTTTCGCCGTCCCGCGCCAGGGATCCAGGCCTCCGCATACGGCCGGGCTTCCCGGGCAGCCTTCCCAGGAATGCCATCGCCCGTTTTCCATTTCCCCGAAAAAACCGTGCAAGTTCAGTTGAAAATCGTCCTGTGCGTTGTCGATCACATCCATGAGAAGGGTATAGTAATCCTCGCGCACGCGGACATGGGATCCGTCATCCGCATCCAGCACCAGGTTGTAAAGGACGTTACGGAGATCGTAGCCGTAATCCGCGATGAAGGAGTTGTAGAGCGAAAGACTCACAGGAAAACGCCCCGGTTCGCAGCAATAGCCGTCTTCCCCCCAGGTCACGCCGTTCCAGACGGCCCCGGCGTCGAACAGGGCTTCGAT
>JAFGEX010000338.1 GCA_016931355.1 bacterium | reverse complement strand
TTCAGCTTCAAATCCAAGGACAAGGCCCGGCGCTTCTTCAACCGCCTGCGCCAGCACTTCATCGACTGGAACTACATCGACATGCAGGACGAACGCTTCAAGAGCCACGAACGTCAGATCGACAGAATGATCGAAGGGCACGCGAACGATGCAGAAGATCTATAAGAAAATACTCAGCATCAGCGGGAACGTCATCACGGTCAAGGCCTCCGGCGTCGCCAACGAGGAGCTGGCGGAGATCACAACCGCGCGCGGGAAATCGCTGGCCAAGGTGATCAAGCTGGACGGGGACCTGGTCTCGCTCCAGGTGTTCGCCGGCAGCCAGGGCATCGCTACCGACGACGAGATCCGCTTCCTGGGGCACCCCATGCGGGTGACCTTCTCCGACGACATGCTGGGCCGCATTTTCAACGGCAGCGGCATCCCCAGGGACAACGGACCGGGGATCACGGAGAGCCTGATCCCCATTGCCGGACCTTCCGTGAATCCCTCCAAGCGCATCATCCCCAGGCGCATGATCCGCACGAACATCCCCATGATCGACCTGTTCAACTCCCTGGTGGCCAGCCAGAAGCTGCCGATTTTTTCCGTTTCAGGAGAGCCTTACAACGGGCTTCTGGCCCGCATCGCGCTGCAGGCCGAGGTGGACATGATCATTCTCGGCGGCATTGGATTGAAATACGACGAGTATTTGAAATTCCGGAATACGCTTGACGAGGGCGGCGCGCTTTCCAAATCGATATTCTTCATCCATACCGCCTCGGATCCCGTGGTGGAAGGCCTCATGGTGCCGGATCTTTGCCTTGCCGTTGCGGAAAAATTCGCCCTGAACGGCAAGAACGTCCTCGTCCTGCTTTCGGACATGACCAATTTTTCGGACGCGCTCAAGGAAATCGCCATCACCATGGAGCAGGTGCCTTCCAACCGCGGCTATCCGGGAGACCTGTACAGCCAGCTGGCAGCCCGGTACGAAAAGGCAGTGGATTTCGAAGGAGCGGGCTCCATCACCATTCTTGCGGCCACAACCATGCCGGGCGACGACGTGACGCACCCGGTGCCGGACAACACCGGTTACATCACGGAAGGACAGTTCTATCTCAAGAACGGCCGCATCGAGCCTTTCGGATCCCTGAGCCGGCTGAAGCAGCTCGTCAACAGCCGGACGCGAAAGGACCACAGGGCCATGATGGACGGCATGATACAGCTGTACGCCCAGTTCCGGGAGACGGAGGAAAAGAAGTCCATGGGTTTCCGCATGAGCCCGTGGGACGAGAAACTGCTCAGGTACGGCGCGCTCTTCGAATCACAGATGATGGACCTGTCCGTGAACATCCCTTTGGAAGAGGCGCTGGACCGCGGTTGGACCATACTCGCAGAATGCTTCAAGTCCGAGGAGACCGGGCTGCGCACGGAGTTGATCAGGGAGTTCTGGCCGGAAACGGCGGGCGCGGATCAAACACCGGGAGGGGGAAAAAAGACGACCGGGGATAAAAAGGGAGGCGAGGGTAAAGAGGCGGATTCGGGCGAAAAGCCGGATGCAGGCGGAAAAGCGGATGAAAGTCAAAAGGCCGGGGCTGACGGGAAGGCGGACGGGGGCAAGAGAGTGGATGCGGATAAAAGAAAGGATAAATACAAAAAGGCCGATGCAGACTTGAATGCCGATGTTGATGGAACGGCGGACAAGGGCAAAAAGGCCGGTGCGGGCGGAAAGGCGGACGGGCGCAAGAAGCCTGCAGCGGATAAAAAACCGGATTCGGATAAAAAGGCGTAAGGCGCAGGCATGGCCAAAATACGTCTGACAAAGAACGAACTCAAGAAGCAGAAGGACAATCTCGCAAGGTTCACCCGTTATCTGCCCACACTCGAACTCAAGAAACAGCAGCTCCTGGTCGAGATACGGAGGATTCAGGCAGCTGTCGAGCGCTTTGGGGAAGAGAGCCGCCGGGTCGAACGCAAAATTTTACCTTGGGCTGCGGTCTTTTCCGGAGGCGTGGATCTGGCCCCCCTGATCCGGGTGAGCGAGATCCGTGAATCAGAGGGCAACATTGCAGGCATTGCCATTCCCGTTTTGGAAGACGTTTTGTTTGAGGAGCCGGAGGTTGACCTGATGGAAACGCCGCTCTGGGTGGACCAGGCCCTGCCTGTCGTGTTCGGACAAATCAGGCGGCGCCTGGAATCGGAGTTTGCGGAGAGGCAGCAGCACATCCTCCGCGAGGAGCTGCGCGTCACCGTACAGAGGATCAAGCTGTTCGAAGAAGTGAAAATCCCTGAAGCCAGGGAGAATATCCGTGTGATACAGATTTTCATGGGCGATCAGCAGACCGCGGCGGTTGTGCGCGGCAAGATCGCCAAGACGAAGATACAGAAAAAAAGGATGATGGCGGGCCGGACGTGATCGTCAAGATGAACAAAGTAACGCTCCTGGTGAGCCTCCGAGAGCGGGAAAAGGCCCTTCTGCGGCTGAGGAAGATGGGCTTGCTGCATGTCGAAGCCGTGCAGACTCCCCAGTCCGAGGATCTGGAAAAGTTGAAGTCCGAAGCGGCCCTGGCAGACAAGGCATTGGGACTGATCGGAAACCCGGAAGCGAAGGCGGAGATTGTTCCGGAAGGCCGGGCGGCGGAGAATGTATCCCGCATCCTTGATCTGGCCCGCGAGAAGGATTCCCTGCAGGCCCGGCTCGCGGAAAAACGGGCCGTCCGGGAGTGGTTCAGGCGCTGGGGCGATGTGTCGTGGTCCTCGATGCAAGCGCTCGGCGAAGCCGGCGTCACGGTCAGGCTCTATGCTGCTCCCAAAAATATTCTGAAGCAGGTCCCGGAAGGATTTCAGATACAAAAACTCGGTGAAGAAAAAGGCGTCGTCTATCTGGCCCTGTTTGCGGATTCCCCGGAGCAGAAGCTCGACATCCGGGAAGAAACCGTCCCGGCCGCAGAGATCCCGGAACTGGAGGCGGAAATCCGCGGGGCGGAGCGGGCGCTTGCGTCCGTCGAATCGGAAATCTCGAAAATAGCCCGGACCGGGGAGTCCATCAAGGCCTACCGGAATGCCCTGCATCAAAAAATAGAATTCGCAACCGTGGTCTCGGGCATGGGCGTGGAGGAGGGTTTCACTTATGTTCAGGGTTACTGTCCCAAAAACCTGTCGGATCAGGTCAGGCAGGCGGCGGACAGCGAGGGATGGGGCTATCTGATCGCGGAACCGGATGATCCCGGCCAGGTCCCGACCCTGATCCGGAATCCCAAGTGGATACGCATCATCGATCCCCTTTTCAAATTCATGGGCACTGTGCCCGGATACGGGGAGAAGGACATCAGCCTCTGGTTCCTTCTGTTCTTCAGCCTCTATTTCGCCATGATCGTCGGGGATGCGGGATACGGCCTCGTGTTTCTCGGTTTGACCCTTTTCGCCAGGAAGAAGGCCGGGAAACAGGCGCCTCAGGAAATTTTCAGGCTGTTCACCGTGCTCAGCATCATGACCATTATCTGGGGCGCCGCAAGCGGGACCTGGTTCAGCCTAAAGCAGGTTGCCGCTCTCCCGTTCCTGAAAATATTCGTGGTGCGGCAACTCGACAGTTCGGCGGGCGACAACAGCGGTTTCATCATGTATCTCTGTTTCGTGATCGGACTGGTGCAGTTGTCCACGGCTCATCTGATCAATGCCTTTCAGGTCATCAATTCGCCGCGAGCGCTCGGTGATATCGGCTGGATCGGCATTCTGTCTTCGGTTTTTTTCCTCGCGGGCAATCTGGTGCTCGGAAGGCCGATGCCTCCCTTTACCGGCAAGCTTTTCATGGCAGGCGTGGCCACAACCCTGATTTTTTCCAATTTTCAAAAAAACATATTCAAGGGGATATTGGCGACACTGGCGAACCTGCCGCTCAGCATTCTCAGCTCATTCTCGGACCTGACGTCCTATCTGAGGCTGTATGCCGTCGGTTTCGCAGGGGTTACGGTTTCCACGAGTTTCAATAACATGCTTCTGGGTTCAGCAAAGGGGATTGTTTCGATCATACTGGCTGCGGCCGTGCTTTTGCTGGCGCATGCCCTGAACATCGTCCTCTCCGGGATGTCCGTCATTGTGCACGGCGTTCGGCTGAATCTCCTCGAGTTTTCAGGTCATCTGGGCATGGGCTGGACAGGCAGGACCTATCAGCCTTTCCGGGAATAAACGATGAGATAAAACCATATTCATTCGAGAAAGGGGATAAAAATGACCAATCTGGGTGACATGAGTCTCTGTCTGGCTTTGGGAGCAGTCGGGTCCTGTCTCGGCATCGGCGCAGCCGGGCAGGCTGCTGTGGGGGCCTGGAAGAAAGCGTATGCGCTCAACAAGGCCGCCCCGTTCGCACTTGTCGCTTTTGTCGGCGCGCCCCTGTCCCAGACCATTTACAGCATGATTCTCAGGGACGCCATCAAGAATGCGGCCTGGGCGCCGGGCACCACGCATTGGCAGATCATGCTCGGCGGTGTGGCAGGCGTCGGGATAATGCTTTCCGCCTGGTTTCAGGGTAAAATCGGAGCCAAGGCTGCGGATGCGCTGGGTGAAACCGGAAAGGGCTTCGGCAACTATCTCATGGCCATAGGCATCATAGAAACCGTTGCGCTTTTCGTCATGGTTTTTGCCATGAACGGGCTTCCGAAAGGATGACGGCGCGGCCGTGCATTTTTCAACAGCCTGCTCTCAGATGAATCTGACAGCGAGCGAAAGCGAGCGAATCCAAATGTCTTTTTCCCTGCTTTTTTTTAGCGGGGGGCTTCAATCTGACAGCGGGCGAAAGCGAGCGAATCCAAATGCCTTTTTGCCTGCAGACCAGAGATGTCCCGCCTCTTTCTGCGGGGGCTTCGAAGGGAGTTGAACCGGCCTTCAAATAGAACCCGCATTGCAAATCCTGCCTCAATATCCGAGGATGCCGGATGCCTGTTTTCGTGCGGCATCCTTTTCATGTTTAAAGGCATCATATTTGCAAATTTCATATATTTTATGAAAAAGCAGGGGCAAGCGGTGCATATTCGGTCATATGGACTGTGGAATCGTCCGGATTTTACCTCTATTTGACAGTTATAGAAGGGTATATTGCGGATCACTTGACAGATGAACTATAATGATGATTTTGACAGCGGGCGCAAGCGGGCGGGTTTGAGTGCCTTTTCCCCCGCAGATAGAGTACACCCCTCCTCTATCTGTGGGGGGCTTTATTCTGACAGTGTGTGCAGGCAGGTGAAACCAGGCGTCTTTTTCCTCTCAGATCGAAGATTCCCAGCCGCAAGCGGCATGGAGCTTCAATGATGCGGGGCTGTATTTTGCGAAAAGAAAAAGTTTCTAAAATATTGTTCGTAATGTTTTTATGCGTATTTTTACCGCGAATGGGAGTCCTGGCCGGGGCAACAGGGGCAGATTCCTCGTTTTCAGAGCTTGCCTATTACCTCGAGCTGCAGGAGTCCGAATTCGTTTCGGCCATGCTCCCTAGGGAAAGGCTTCTTCTCAACCTGGCCAACAGCGTCTATGAGGAGATAGAGGACAGGAAAAAAGAAGGAGCCGTCACGCTGGATCTCGGAGTGGCGGACATCGTCTCTCCAGAGGACAGGCTCGTTGAAGAATATGACCGCGAGGTGGAGGAGATCAACCGTCTGCTCAACCAGATCCAGGACCTTGAAAAACTGGCCAGAAGAAAATCAAATCTGGACATCCTCCAGGCGCTCTCAGCCTTGAAGTCGCGTGTCCTGGAAATGCTGCCCGGCATGCGCTCCGCATCCGGTTCCCGGCCGGATGCGGAAGAATCCGGGGAAGAAAGGGCTGCGGATATACCGGGTGAAATGATGGCGCTGGACCGTTTCAGTCACAAAACCGATTCATCCGGGAGGACACAGTCGTCGCTCGCCCAGTCCCTGTTCAATGAGTGGAAATACAACCGGCTTCTGGATTTTCAGGCCAAAACGGCCAAGTTCGAATACCTCCGTACCAGACTGCTCAGGACGGCATCGAGGAATCAGGAAGAGCGCATGTTCAGGCGTGACCTCAAGAACGCCCTGGCAGCCTACTGGAAAGGGGACCTCGAACTGAGCCGCGTCCTCCTGTCCGATATCCTCTCCGTTTACGGCCGGGGACGGATTCTGGACGACGTGCTCTTTTATCTCAGCGAATCCGCGTACGGGCTCAACCGCCTGGATGAAGCCCTGTCCGGATACCAGAGGCTGATGAAGGAATATCCGGATTCGCCGCTGACCGGAAAGGCCGGGATGAAAATCCTCTACATCCATTATTTTTACGGACAATGGGATGAGTTGACTTCTGTTTTCCAGAAAATCTACACGCGCCCGGATCTTCTGGACGACGAGGCCTGGTCCACGGCTGCTTATCTGATGGGCTATGTGTTTTTCCAGAAAGGGCAGTTCGGTAAGGCTTTGACCGTCCTCGCCACCGTGAAGCCCGGTACAGCGTATTATTACCCCTCCTTCTATCTTTCGGCCGCCTGCTATTCAAATCTCGAGGACGATGAAAGCGCGCTTAAAATATACTATGATCTGGCGCATATCGGGAATGACCCGAAAAAGGACCCCCTGCTCGACCAGATTCAGAACAATGCGCTGCTCAAGTCGGGTTTCATCTATTACGAACGCGGCGATCACGATCGCGCCAGGTCCATGTTCGATCAGGTTTCCCGGAATTTCCGGAATTATGATTTGAGCATTCTGGGAAAGGCCTGGAGCGCCTTCGAGCAGGGAAAACCCGTCCAATCCCTCAAGAATGCAGAAACGCTTCTCCGGGAGTCCATGGTTTCGAGTTATGCGTACGAGGCCCAGGTGCTGGCAGCCAGTTCCAAGGACATCCTGGGGCAGAAGGAGGAGGCCATAGAGGATCTGCTGCAGGTTTACCGGGCGGGAGAATCTTCTGCCGGGTCGCCGGTCCAAATGGATGCCGCCGGTTCCACAACCGGTGCAGTCGGCCAGGCCGGCGTCGAATCGGCCCGGGCCAGGGAAAGAAATGAAAATCTTTACAGGGAAGCCAGCCGCATCGGGAGATTCCTCAGCATCCGCACAGGCCTGTCCCGCGAATCAACAGAAGCCCTGCATCCCGAAACAGACAGGATTGAAGGGCAGATTGAAGCGTTGGACCGGCTGGAAAGCGAGCTGAGCGGCAGATCCGGCTCATCCCTGGACAGGATCCGGCAGGTCCGCAGCGGCCTCATCGAAACGCTGGAGGCCCACAACGCCGGATTGTTCAGGGAAAGGCGTTCTGATTCGGACCCCCTGATACGCAGGATGGGCATGACCGAATATCTGGGGTACCTGTTCAGGACCCTGCTGCAGGAGACTCTCCGCGAGAAATCCGAGACCGAGCAGGACTTGCTCGATGCGGAGGCGCTGATCGACAGGGCCCGTCAGGACGGCAATTTCGATGTGCAGATCAGGATGGAAATCAAAAAATCGGAACTGGAAGATTATTACGCCAGGCTGAACCAGTACGAGATCTGGCTCAGGGAGAACACGCCAGAGGATTTCCGCGTGGACATCGGCCAATGGGCGAGTTTCAGCGGATATGGAATCAGCAACATCAATTTTTCAAGGATCAAGGAGTTTGAAAACCGCATGTCCCGCATCTCCGTCCTGATCGGAAGCCTGGAAAAAACCTATCGGGCCAAGCGGCGGGAGTTGGAGGCGAGGGTTCAGGACCTGCTCGCGGATGTTGAAAGGATTGAGGCCGAGATCGGGCTGGAGAGTCAGAAACGGAAAGAGAAGGAGAGGAATCTGTTCTTCCAGGACATGTATTTCGACCGTCTGAACCAGGAATCGGCCGTCGGCACATTGATTGAGGAACTGCCCGCCTCCGGGGAGAAGCCTTGAGACGTTCGACAAACATCGGGACGCTGCTCCTGCTTTTTGCCTCAATACCGGTATGGGCTCAACTGCCTTTCGAATCCGGCCTGGAGGATTCCTCTCTGGCGTCCCTCTCCCTCACCGAAATCCAGGGTTACAAACAGTATCTCTCGCTTGAACTGGAGAACCTGCAGGAGGAAAAACGCCTGCTCATCGAGAGGGGGATTTCGGACGGGGAAAGGCTTCTCGCTTCCCAATCCGGCAGGGAGATGGCGGATCAGATACTCATCCGCCTTGCGGATCTCTATTATTACAGGGACAAGGACCGTTTCCTGGCCTCCATGGACGCTTTCGACAGGGCCCTGGCTGAAAGATCGGAGGGGCTTGCGGACAGCATCCCAGAGGAACCCGCTGCGGACTTTTCACAGTCCATTTCACTCTACGAGCGGCTCATCCGGGATTTCCCGCAAAGCGAACTGGTGGACGACGCCTTGTACAACCAGGCCTTTCTCCTTGAAGAAACGGGCAGAAACGAGGAAGCCAATGCGCTCTACCGTCAGTTGATCAGCCGGCACCCGTCCAGTGCCTTCGTGCCCGAGGCCTATATGCGGCTGGCCGAATACCATTTCAATCCGCCCAGGAACGAGCTGGTCAAGGCCATTGACTGTTATGAAAATGTCCTGCGCTTCCGCAGAAGCGTCCGTTACGAAGAAGCCCTGTACAAACTCGGGTGGAGCCATTACAGGCTGAACCGGTATCCGGAGGCCATCAGCACCTTCACGAATCTGGTTGAAAATGCGGCAGCCGCGGTCAAGAGCGGGGCTGACGCATCGGGACTGCGCGACGAGGCGGTCGAATACATTGCCCTGAGCTTCATGGATTTCGGCGGTCCGCTGAAGGCACGGGAATACCTGGACCAGATCGGCCGTCCGGCCTGGGGGCGCGAAGTGCTCCTGAAGCTGGGCGACATCTACATGGAAGAAAAGGAAGAGTACGAAAACGCGATCATCACCTACCGGCTGCTGCTCAACGGATCGAGATACCATGCGGATGCCCCGCTCATCCAGAAGAAGATCGTGGACTGTTGCCGTGCGCTGGACGATGAAAAGAGGCTGTTCGAGGCGCGTACCGAATTGTACCAGAACTATCAGGCGGAGAGCCCCTGGTGGAACGCCGTAGCGGATGAGAAGGCCCAGCTCGCCGCCTACCGTCTGTCCGAGGAGGCGCTGCGCGAGAACATCAGCACGCAGCTCAAAATGGCCGGGCGGGATAAAAGCACGGCTCTTTACCGGCAGGCTGTGATCCTGCAGAGGAAATACCTTTCCCTCTTTCCCGAGGACATGAACGCCTATATGGTTCGGTGGAATCTCGCCTATGTGCTGGATACGCGGCTTCAGGACTATAAAGAAGCCCTGGAGGAATACCTGACCATCAGCCTGGTGTACAATGAACCGAAATACGAGGCTTATGCGAGGGAGAAAGCGCTGGCCACCATCAAGGAGGCGGCCGGAAACGCCATTGTCGTGGCGGACACGCTCGTCCGCCGCGAGCAGCGGCTGAATGCGTCTGCGGATTCCGCCTCCCTTCAGGGAGCCGGCCGGCCGGGACAAAAAACCGTGGCGCAATCGGAACGCTGGCTGCTTATGGCCTACGACAATTTTTTGAAGCTTTTCCCCTTTGACGAGAGTACGCCCGCCATACTCGCGAATGCGGGCGCCCTGCATTTTTCCGGCGGCCGGTACGAGGATGCGATCCGTTATTTCAAGACCCTGATCCGTTACTTCCCGGACGCCAAACAGGTTGAGAAGGCGCGTTACTGGATTCTGGAGAGTTATTTCGGAAAGGGTGATTATGAGAGCACGGAGGGCATGTGCAAAAGGATTCTGGCCGCATCTCCCCCGCCTGATCTGAAGGCGAAGGCCGAACAGCGCCTCGGGGAAGCCCTTTTTCTGAAGGCGAAGGCATTGTCTGATTCGGGCCAGACCAGGCTTGCAGCCAACGAATACAGACGGATGGCGCTGGAGGTGCCTACGCTGGCTTTTGCGGACCGCGCCCTGTTCAATGCGGCCAGGGAGTATGAACGCATCAGGGAGTACGGGCCTGCCATAGCGGCCTACGAGGCCATCCGTTCCGCATATGCCGGGTCGTCCTATCTGCGCGACGCCACGAACAACCTCGCGGTGAATTACGGCGAGACAGGCGATTTTCAGAAGGCGGGTGAATCCTACGAAGCCCTGTATTTGATGAAGAAGGATGCTCCCGGCGCCGCCGTTGCCCTGTTCAATGCGCATGCCTCCTATGTCAAGGCCGTGAATTGGGAAAAGGCCATTGAAACGGCGCGCGCCTATGCAGCGGCCTTTCCGTCCGCCACTGGAGCGGACAGCGTTCTGTTCCGGACCGGATCCTATTTTCAAAGGCTCAACGATGATAGAGGGGCCAGGGAGGCGTACCTGGAATTCACCCGGCATTTTCCTGATTCACCGCTGGGCATCGAAGCCTTGTTCCGCCTCGGCGAATCCTATTCTAAACTCGATTCTCTGGACCGGGCGGAATTTTTCTTTATGAAAGCCCACGAGCAGAACGGTCTTTTGGCCGCCCGGTCTCTTCGGACAAATGATTTTTTCGCAGCGGAAGGCCTTTTCCGTGCGACTATTCTTCAGATGAAAAAATTCTCCGAGATCCGTTTTGTGCAGCCTGAATCCGCACTGAAGGAGGCGGCGGCCGGAAAGGAAAAAGAGCTGAAGAAACTGGTGGATCAATTCACGGCCGTCATCGCCTATCAGACCGAAAGGCTCCCGGAATCGCTGTACCGCATCGGCACCCTGTACGAGGATTTTGCAGCGGCCTGGGCCGGCCAGCAATTGCCGGGCCTGGATCCCGTGCAGAAAGCGGTGCGCGAGAAAGCGGTCAACGAACGCACGGCCCAGCTCTATGAGGAGGCCCATGTTGCGTTCCGGAGCGCCATGGGCGGGCTCGGCCGGATTCTGTCCGATAGGGCCGCGGATGCTGCTGCAGGAGGCATTTCGGACAGCCTGAGACAGGCCAACACCGTATGGCTGGAAAAATCGAAGGAGAAAGTGTCTGAAACCCTGTTCCGGATCGCTGAAATCCAGACATCTTCCGTGGACATGCTGCTGGCCGTCCCTGTCCCTTCGGATCTGAGCCCTGAAGCGAGCCTGGAATACCGGGACCAGCTTCTGGCAAAGGCCATCAGGCCCCTGACGGATGTGGCCAGGAAAGCCCATGTCCGGAACATCCGCGTGGCGGACAGTCTTTCGCTGTCCAACACCTGGACATCCGCTTCCTTTTCCAAAATCCTGGACATGTCCATCTTCCTGGGGCGCCGGTACTGCGGGCTTTCCGGTGAAGCCATGCAGGGTTACAGCCGGGCGCTTGAAACCTTCCGCTCCCTGGAGTCCGGCGCGTCAGAAGAACTGCAGGAGGAATGGATCAACCGGATGGTCAACATGATCGATTTGTCCAAGTCTTATTACCTGAAGGCCGTGCGGGGTTGCCTGGAGGGCCTTCAGGCATCCAGGGCCGCCGGCGCCGGGGATTCGCTTCTGGCCGCGGCCGAGGCGGGGCTTCTCGAATTCGTCCGGGCCATGGATGACACGCTTCAAGAGAGAACGGCTGAGGCGATGCGCCATCAGGGACAGGCGGAAATCCTGTACGCCCGGAACGCGGACATCCGTTACGAGAGCATGCTGGCCGCCTATGAGGACGATGTCTATTATCTCCAGGAATACCGGAGGGAAGGGCTTCTGACCGCCTATCAATCCATCCGGGATTCCGGATTCGCCGCAGGATCCCTGAAGGAACTCGGGATGCGTCTGCTGCGTATAGACCCCGATGCCTTCGGAAAGCTGGTGGAGCTGCCTGTAGAGACGATGACCGTATTGACTGATTCGACATGGAAATATTCCACCCTGTACCAGCCCGGCTGGCAGGAACCGTCATTTGTGCAGTCCGGGTGGATCTCGCCTGTCTGCGGATCCATGCCCGATTCCCTGTGGGGCGGCGCATCGCCTTTCCTGCTCGGCAGATCGGACACGATCCGGGACGTGTCAGCGTGCTATTTCCGGAAGGCGCTGGTCATCCCGGGCGTCCCGCTGAAGGGTGAATGGAAATGCCTCAGCGATTCCTGCGGCATTCTCTTCTGTTGCGGCAGCTCCCTGCCTCCGGAAAATCAGGGTAAAACATGGGATCTGTCGCCTTATCTGCGTGAGGGGGAGAATGTTTTCGCAATCGAGATGCCCTGCGCGGATGCCATGACACTGGGAGGCGGGATCAGGGTCCGTTATGTGCCCCGCAGCGCCATGACCGCCCAGATGCCTTTGCAGGTGAGATGATGCATTCAGGCTGTTGCATATTGAAAGCGGCCGGATTCCTCGTTTTCGCGCTTTCCGTACCGTCCGCTGAGCCCCAGGGGAGCCCGTCTGCTCCTCTCCCGGACTCGGTCCGTGTCTCGACCGGCAATCCGGCGGCTGCGGCGGATTCGTCCGGCGAAATGCTGCTGGACGAGATCGAAATACAGGGGCATGTGGAAAAGCCCGGCGTGATCATCGTGCCGCAGCGCATCGAGCCCGAGATCAAGGACATCGAGCTCAAGCGGAGTTTCGAAGAGGAATTGAAAAACGCGGGGGATGCGCCCAGGCCGGATGAAAAACTCGGCAAGGTGGAACAGGTGGAGAGCATCAAGAAAGCCGTTGAAAGAAAAAGAAAATAGTGGTATATTTCTATCCGTTTTGACTCAGTTTTATCCGTCCATTGTGCAGGATTCTACTTCCGGTGAGACTTTCGGGGAGGTTATAAAAATGGCTGATTTTTGGCAGAGTTTCATGCCCGGTTACAGCGGATGGTTTTTCATGTGGCTGCTCGGATTGTCGGGAGCGGTCATGGTTGCGGTGGCTGTGGAAAGGGCCGTATACGTCTTTTTGAAAAGCAACATCAACGCCCCTCAGTTCATGCTGCAGGTCTTCAAATATCTGGATGCCCAGGAAATCCAGAAGGCGGTTCAGTTCTGCAGGTCCCTGGGCGACAAGGCCCTGCCCCAGGTGATCGAACTCGGACTGGTGAAGATGAGCAAGGTCCAGAAGGTCAATCCGCAATCCGTGCAGAACGTCATGGATGAGGGGACGCTGGAGGTCATTCCCAAGCTTCAGGCAAGGACCAGTTATCTGGCCATGTTCGCGAACATCTCCACCCTGCTCGGCCTCATGGGCACCATTTACGGACTGATCATTTCCTTTAGATCGATATCCGCGCCCGGCATCGACGCGGCGGAAAAATCCCGGCTGCTCGCCCACGGCATAGCGGTCGCCATGAACACCACGCTGCTGGGCCTGGCCATCGCCATCCCAGCGGTCATGATCTACACGGTCATCCAGAACAAGACGAACCAGATCATTGATGAAATAGACGAGCATGCGGCAAAACTGGTGAACCGCATTTCCGAATAGGAAGACGGATCATGAGGACTTCCCGGAAACACCGATACGTATTCGATTTGGACCCGATCAACATGACGCCCATGATGAACCTCATGGTGGTCCTGATCCCGCTTCTGTTGACCTCGGCGGAGTTCGTCCGGCTGGGCATCATCGAGCTCAACCTTCCGCCCGCTGTTTCGGGAGCAGGCGCGGCCGCGGCGGAAGAGGCGGGGATGAAAGCCGGGAAGCTCGATTTGGCCGTGACGATTACGGACAGGGGGTTTTTCATTTCGAGTGCCATGGCCGTCCTGGCCAACGAAGGGGAGCCCACCCTCCCGGTTTTGAACGGGATGCATGATTTCAGCGGCCTTTCCATGAAACTCCTGGAAATCAAACGGCAGGCGAAGGATCTGTATCCGGACCTGGAGCAGATCATCATCCTCGCGGAGCCGGAAATCGATTACCAGACCGTGGTCAGCACCATGGATGCGGCCAGATCCATCGAGGTCGAAGGGAACACGGAAATCCTCTTCCCGGAGGTTTTTCTGAGCGCGACGGTGCGGTAAAGGGCTGAAGGCCGGAATCCGGAAGAGAGCGTTTTCCCGCCGTTTTTTTCAAGGAGCAGGCGCAGACCGGATCCTCTTCCTCCCTGGATGAGAAAGTCTCTCCGTTTCAGGCGGAAAGTTTTTTGTTTTTACAGGTGCGACGGATGTCATTGAGAAGCAGAATTCGGCGAAGGAGATCATCGGCTGCGGTCATGCCGCAGCTCACCTCCATGATGGACATGTTCACCATCCTCCTGGTTTTCCTCCTGAAGAATTTTTCGACCGAAGGACAGCTGATCAATCCCTCCCGGGACATCACCTTGCCCGTATCCGCGGTGCAGCAGGCTCCTGAAACGGGCCTGGACGTGGTTGTCTCCAGGGACTGGATCCTGGTGAACGGAAAACCCGTCGCCCGGACGCCGGATGCAGACAGACTCGAGGGCTTCATCATCCCGAGTCTCCAGAGAGAGCTTCAAAAATACGCAGACGAAGGCCGCAATCTCGAGGAAAAATACGGCAGGCGGTTTTCCGGAAAGGTGACCATACAGGGGGACAAGCGACTGGCCTATCGCGCGCTCATCAAGGTCATGGCCACATGCGGTCAGGCCCATTTCCCGAACATGAGGCTGGTCGTTTACCAGAAGGAAGGATGACCGAAAAGGTTTTCATACAGCAGGATTCCATCCTGACTCTCGGCGACCTGCGGTCCTTCCGCAGGCCCCTGTTGCAGGGCTGGACCCGCACGTTCTGG
>JAFGEX010000337.1 GCA_016931355.1 bacterium | reverse complement strand
CACCTCCGTGGCGATGCGGTCGCCTTCGGCCACGGTCAGGTTTCCCGGGATGCCGATCGTGACATTGACCACGAAATAGGGTCCGAAACGATGGGCGCCCACATCCTCCACGGTGACCACGCCCGGTACTCCCCGGACGATCCCGCGTATCTGGCGGTCCAGCGCCTCGCCCGGAACCGTGTCCATGAGTTCTGAAGAGGCCTCGCGGAGTATGTCAATGCCGGTCTTCAGAACCAGCAACGCCACAATCGCCCCGGCAGCCGGATCCGCCCAGACCCACCCGATTCTGCCCAGGGATATGCCTGCTGCGACACCGATAGCCGAGAAAAAATCGTTCCGGTGATCCGAGGCAAGGGCCAGGGCTGCCGCATTGTCCGTGCGTCTGCCCACGGAATGCGTGAAAAAATAGAGAACGATTTTGATGATCACGGTGAACAGTGCAATCCACAAGGTAAAGCGTTCGAGTTCGGGCCTGATCTCGCCGCCCCCGGAGAATAAATCGAAAACATCGTTGATTGCCTTCCAGAAAATCGCTATGCCTGTGGTGACCACAAAAGCGCCGACGACAAGCGCCGCGATGCTCTCCATTTGATGATGGCCGTAGGGATGTTCCCGGTCCGCAGGCTTCCCCGCATGGCCTGTGAATATCTTGACCGCAATGTAATAGGTGACATCCGACGTGGAATTGATGCCGTCCGCTAGAAGGGCCTGGCTGTGCCCCAGAATGCCTGACAGCGTCTTCACGACGGCCAGGAAAATATTGGTTGCAAGACCCAGGTTGACAGCCCTGCCCACCAGGCGTTGTCTTTCAGCCGGATTCAGATATGGAGCTGGTTGCGCCAAGACCTCTCCCAATATCCTTTCCAGAGAGTAAAAGACCGGCGTTTATCCGCGATTCCCTTTCCGCCGCCTGAACAGCAGGCCGGACCAGGTTTCATCCACGGAACAGATTTTGAAATCCACCAGACCTTTTGCGAGTCCCGCTTCGCGCACCACCTTCTGGCTCAGGTCCGATTTCATCCCTGAAGCCTTTTTCTGCCACAAAATCCATATGGATCCATGACCGGTTTTTCCGGCCATTCCGGAAATTCCAGCATTCAGGATTTTTACAGACCTGACAAACCAGAGAATGAGGTCGGCGGGACCTGACTTGCTGTCAATGATTCGTGCGCCGGCCGGGAGGCCGCCCAACACATGGCGGAAACCATCCGGTTCGTTCAATAAAAGAATGCTCATTCCCTTCCGGATACCCAGCTTGACGGCAAGCGGCTTGCCTGCATATCCCGCGAAGACCGAGCCCGGGTCCACGGGATCGGGCGGCGGATTTTCGATCGCCCGGACCAGGTCCTTTTCAATGCGGTCCCAGGAAGTGAAAACCGCATCCGGCAGCAATTTCCGTATTTGATCCGCTTTCCCCGGCTCGCCGTCGACGAACACGACCGGGATGCGCCTCGTTGATTTCTGATGCCGGACGCCCAGCGCAATGTCGCGGCCTGCTGAAGGGATGCGGCTCAGATCGATGATCAGGGCGGACGGACTGTCTTCCCGCAGACTTTTCAACAGCGCCGGACCGGACGGGATGCGGTTGTCCACTTGGAATCCTGCGGAGCAGAGCTGCTTCGTTCTTTCATCCGCCTCTGGTACATTCCAATGAATCAACCGTATGGAATAAACCTTCGTTCTATCCTCCCATTACGATTTCCGGTAAAAACAATCCACGCGCGGTTCTCCAACCGCCCCGCAGAGATAAAAACCTCCTGCACGGTGAGGGGAGATCTCTTCGCCTGCAGTCGGCCTATCCCTATTGAATTCGGGCGTCTCCCCGCAGCCCGCAGACTATTATGATCCTGCCAGAATCTCCTTGACTCTTGCCACCTGGTTCGGAAATAAATCCGGAGGGGTGGTCTTCCCGGTGATGCGGACCTGATAACGGGCGCAGGATTTGAAATCTTTCCTGCAATACTTGTCCTTCATCATCTCAGCCAGGGACGGCATGTTCGCCATCGTGTCGTTGAAAAACGGGCATGCCTCATAGAATTCACATTTTTCCACTAGATCACTCCTTTCTGTCTGGTTCAGGGGGACCGGTATTCCATTCGTCCGGCAATCTCCCCCGGTTCAGTAGGATTCCACCAGGCTCGTCCATTTCAGTTGCGACTGAAAGTCCGCAGCGAGGTCCCGGGTCCGGAAAAAAACCCGCATCTCCTCTCCGGGCAGCAGGTCGAAATAATTGTCGGAGAAGAATCCTTCCACGCCTTCGGCGGACAAGAACAGGTTCTTGGCCAACCGGTCCGTCCTCAACTCAACGGAAAAACCCTCCCTGGCGGGTTTGACTTTCACGTCCACTGCCGGCCTTGGCAGATCGAGATCCTTTGAAGGTACAAAATAGAACTGATTGGACGCTTGAACGCCCGGGCCTTCCAGGCCCACCCTGAGGAACACACGCTTCACATCCAAACCCTGCAGGAACCCGTCCGTATTCTCCCTGAAGCAGAGGCTGCTCGAATTCGGCGGGATGGATACGGGCATGCTCCGGCTTTTCAGGTTTCTCCCCTCAAAATCAAGAATGTCGATCGCGAGAGTCCCTTTGAAGGATTTCAGGAGATCGGATATGACGGTCACTTCCAGATTGCCTTGCCTGATGAATGGGGAAACGATCACGTCCGCATAGGCTTTTTTGGCGAAATACTGCAGGGCCTTCCATTCGCCGTAATAATCGATGCTGGACCAGGACGCGACAGGCCAGCAGTCGTTGATCTGCCAGAAAAGCGTGCCCATGCAATACGGCTTGCTCCTACGGTGCGCCTCAATGGCCGCCTGGATGGCGTCGGCCTGCATGACCTGGCTGACATACAGGGTGGATGGGAAGTCTTTGGGCTTCCGGTGGCAGAGGTCCATGTATTCCATGATGCGCCTGTTCCCGTAACCGCTTCTCTGATGGCTGCGCATCACATCGGACTCGATGTCCCAATCCGACGGAACCGTGAATTTTTTCACCGCAGCGAGGGACGGGAAGGACTGGAAACCGTATTCGCTCATGAAACGGCCGATGTAATCCTGGAATGCTTCGAACCGTTCCAGGCCGTGCCAAACGCCCCAGTAATGGATGTCTCCGGATGTCGAGCTGTAGGAAGCACGCGCATCGTAATCCGCCAGAGGCGAGGAGGGCCAGTAAGAGCGGGATGCGTCGTTTTCGGACACGGCATCCGCGATGATGTGATAAAAAAGTTCCCGGTAATCGCCCCACAACTTTTCCTGGATTTCGGGTGAAAACTTTTCCTTCCAGCCCCAGCCGCCCGGTGTGTCATGGGACCAGGCCGTGTCGATCTCGTTGTTGCCGCACCAGAGCGCGATCGAGGGGTGGTTTCTCAGCCTCCGGATGTTCTCCGAAGCTTCCACGCGCACATTGTCCAGAAAAGCGTCGTCGCCCGGATACAGGGAACAGGCGAACATGAAATCATGCCATAAGAGGATGCCGTACCGGTCGCAGAGATCATAGAACAGGCCGTTCTCGTAAATGCCGCCGCCCCATACGCGCAGCATGTTCATGTTGGCTTCCCGGGCGGACTTCACGATATGTTCGTATTTCTCAGGCGTCACGCGCGTGAGAAAATTATCGTTGGGGATGTAATTGGCGCCTTTGGCGAAAACCGGGACTCCGTTGACCTCGAAATAAAAGGTCTTCCCGCGTTCATCCTTGTTCTGAACGAGTTTGATCGTCCGCACACCGATGGTTTCGGTCTGCCGGTCCATTTCGAGTCCATCCAGGGAGATCGTGGTTTTCAAATCATACAGGTATGGCTCTCCAAGACCATTGGGCCACCAGAGCCTTGGTTTTTCGATGACGAAATCGAGTGTCTCGCGATTGAGGCCGGGCTTCAGGATGCAGGTCCGGGATGCCGGTTTTTTGCCCTTTCCCTCCACCGCAATTTTGATGACCGCTTCCATTTCGGCCGCGGCCTCAACCTCGACCACGGCACGGTACAGGGCCCTTTCCTTTTCCAGTGTGTCCAGGATGAAATGGACATCCCGGATTTTTACGCTGTCCCATGCCTCGAGGTAAACCGGCCGCCAGATGCCGGATGTGACGAAGCGGGGGCCCCAGTCCCAACCGTAATGAT
>JAFGEX010000034.1 GCA_016931355.1 bacterium | reverse complement strand
CCCATGCAGCCGAGGCGGTTTTCGAGGGCTTCATCCAGGAATATCAAATCCCCGTGTTCCGGGACGAGTGGCTGGACCGCGACCATGGCTTCATTAAAAGGAACGGCCGCATCCGGTCCATCCGGATGCTGAGCGGGAAACGATTCGCCGGAAAAATGTACATCGACGCCACCTACGAAGGTGATCTGATGGCCGCGGCCGGTGTTTCCTACCAGGTGGGACGCGAGGCCAACAGCGTTTACGGCGAAACCTGGAACGGCGTGCAGACGGGCGTGTTCCACCATTCCCATTATTTCAAGAAGCCGGTCAGCCCCTACCGGACGCCAGGCGATCCGTCCAGCGGGCTCCTGCCGCGCATCTCGGATCAGCCCCCCGGAGAAAAAGGCGGGGGCGACCGACGCGTGCAGGCCTACTGCTACCGGATGTGCCTTTCCAACCACCCGGAGAACCGCGTCCCCTTCCCGCGGCCGGACGGCTACGATCCCTCACAATACGAACTGCTGCTGCGGGTTTTTGCCACCGGCTGGCGCGAGGGATTCGAAAAATTCGACGCGGTTCCCAACCGCAAGACCGACACCAACAACCACGGCCCGTTCAGCACCGACAACATCGGCATGAACGACGATTACCCGGAGGCCGGCTACGAGCGGCGGCGCGAGATCCTCAAGGAGCACGAAACGTATCAGAAAGGCCTGATGTACTTTCTGGCGAACGATCCGCGCGTGCCGGAAGACGTCCGGCTGATGATCGGCCAATGGGGGCTAGCGGCCGACGAATTCATCGACAACGGAAACTGGCCGCGGCAGATTTACGTGCGTGAGGCCCGCCGCATGAAGGGCGCCACCGTCATGACCGAGCACGAAGTGCTGGGACGGCGTAGCGTGCCGCAGCCGGTGGGCATGGGATCCTACACGCTGGACTCGCACAACGTGCAGCGCTAT
This sequence comes from bacterium, assembly GCA_016931355.1. Classification (GTDB taxonomy): domain Bacteria; phylum Zhuqueibacterota; class QNDG01; order QNDG01; family JABMRT01; genus JAFGEX01. The sequence goes on along the minus strand of JAFGEX010000034.1, from coordinate 3,489 downwards.
GTGACGCCGGAAGGTTTCGTGCAGAATGAAGGCGACATCGGCGTGCCGGTGCCGCAGCCCTATCCGATCGCCTACGGGTCGCTGACGCCCCGAAAAAACGAATGTGAAAATCTCCTGGTGCCTGTATGCGTCTCCTGTTCCCACATTGCCTTCGGCTCCATCCGCATGGAGCCGGTTTTCATGATCCTGGGACAAAGCGCAGCGACGGCCGCCGTGCAGGCCTCCCGCACAGGCTGTGCCGTCCAGGAGACAGACTATGATGCACTGGCGTCAAGGCTGCGGCAGGACGGGCAGCGGTTTTAATGATCCTGCCGTCAGACAGCCGGTTGTTGCACAACGCCGGGTGGAACATCAATCCGGTCTTCACCGCCCGGTATCGCCGGCAGAACCGGAATCAAGCTGTCCATGAGGGGACGTTGCATCCCTACGAACAACAGCACGCCGGATCAAAATCCCGTCTCGATCAAGAAATGATTTTTCACTGTTTCAACGACGCTGCCGGATGCCGATCATTCCAGCGTTGGGAGGGGGAATCCCCTGATCCTCGACAAAAACACGCATCCGCGGTTTTTAGACAAAGTTTTTGACATCCTTCCAACAATATTGTATATTTGAACATCCATTCAATCAACAAGATACGATTTGAAACCGGGCAGTCGAAGCGTTGTGTGCCCGTCCCGACGACAGGATGGGCGGGCCATCAGCGCGGCATCTTTGATCTGCAGGAATAGGATAGTTATCTTCACCCGCATGCCTCGATGTTTTGCCGGAGGGAATCCATCCGCGCGCCGATCCATGCATCAATCGGATCCGCACAACTTTCGGCGATCAGAATGAGAATCATGCTTGATAGAAGAGGAGGGATTCCATGATGAAAAAGAGTTTCTTGCCATGCTGCCTTGTCGTTATTTTTGCCGGCCTTTTTCAACCGGGGCTGGCGGATGACATCCGGTTCAACGTGGGCATTGAGACAGGGGAAGCCCTGTTTCCGAGAATAGACATGAATTCGTCCGGGGCTGCGGCGATATGCTGGTATCAGTACGATTTCACCGCGGAACTGGGCAGAGTCTTATTGCTCTACGCCACCAAAAAGGGCCGGCCCGAAATAGCGATTTTCAGCCCCGTTGATCCCGGCTGGGACGGCAGTCAGGTGAGTCCGGATGTGGCCATCAATGAAAACGGCCATTTCATCGTCGTTTGGGATGAAAATTCCGAGGAGAGCGACGCCCTTTACGCGAGAATGTATTATCAGAACAAATCGCCCAAGGCGGATCCTTTCCCCATCTATCAAAGCCAGGCCGGTGAAAAGACAAGCTGGCCCAGGATCGGGATGAGCCGTTCGGGCGATTTTACAGTCTGCTGGCAATCGAAACGGGAGGGATTTTCCAAGGAAATCTTCGCATGTTTTTTCAACCGGGACGGCAGTGCAAAGGGGGTCCCTTTTCAGGTCAACAGCGACACGACCGGATCGCAGGAATATCCGTGGGTGGATGTCAACCCGGCCGGGAGAGGCGTCGTTGTGTGGAGGGACGACAGAAGCGGTTTATGTGAGGTTTATGCGCAGTGTTACGATACAAACGGGAACGCCGTGGGGGCCAACCTTGAAATCAGCAGGCATCCCGGCCAAACGGAAGATGTGGGCGCGTATTCAATCGCGGTTCAGGAGAACGGGGATTTCGCGATCGTCTGGCAATATCCAGAGATGGCGGAGACACCGCATATTTATTTCTCATTATTTGATCCAGAGGGCCGGCCCAAAACGGAGATGAGGATTGTCGATCCTTCGGCCGAGATCGATTCGCGGCAACCCGACGTGTTTTGCGGCCCCCACGGCGGATATATAGTCACATGGACAAGGGGATACGCCATCAGCCATGTCGCCACCTACGTCATTCATGCGAGGGATTACGACGCGGCGGGAAACGCGCTCGGCGACGTCTATCGCGTCGGGGAGGAAGTGGCCTATCAATACGATCCCTGCGGTGCCTGTGACGCCGAGGGGAACAAGGTGTTCTTATGGGATGACACCAGGGGCTGGGTGCGGAGAAATATCTATGGAAGGACGCTGCTTGCCCGAAAGCCCCATTTGGTGTCGGTCGGAACCGGTTTTCAGGGATTGATCCCCATCTCCTGGACCTTGCCGTACGGGACGGACGAGAACATCCCCTATCGTATCCATCGCACCACGGACTCGGGCGGCACATTCGAATTATTGAGCGAAGTCGACGTGTCGTCGAGGCCCTATCCGCGATTGATGCTGGATTTCACGGATACGTCGGCGGATCCCGGCAGGGAATATTATTATCAGGTAGAAGCCGTTTCGGCCGGGAGCGGAGGTCCATCGGATATCCTGCACGGCTCGGCCACCCTTTCAGGCCACCGGCTCCACTCGAAATGGATGCTGCGGCAACCTTCTCTGGACGGCGAGATCCAGGCCGATGAATGGACGGAGGCCGCCACAATCGATATCGGCAATCCCAATGCCTACGACCCGGTCCGGCTCTACGTCAAAAATTCACGGGATACGCTTTATGTCGCGGTCAAGGATGAAAACGACGACCGCATCGAACTGTTGAACTGTCTCGGCATGATGGTGGATGGAAATAAAAACAACCGGTGGGACGCCGATCCCCAGGAAGGCGCTTTCAGGATTTTTCAGTCAGGTATTTATTTTACGGCGTATACGGGCAGGTACCCGGACACGTTCCATTTCGCCGTTCCGGTCGTCTCGACCGATGTGCGTGGAGTCGCTTCGCTTTGCGGTCGTCAAGTCCATTACGAGGCCGCCTTACCGTTGACGGATCCTGTCCTGACCGCGGAACCCGGGGATACCCTGAGCATCGCCTTCTGGATTGAAGATCCGGGCAGTGATTACGGCCTCTTTTACGGTAATTCGGGAGAATGGCCGCCCAACGCGCTTTGGGAGGCCACGGAAACGCTGGGACAGGTCATCCTGGCCGGACCGCCGCCGGAGCCGCCGGATTCCTCGCAGATGTTCAACTGGGCCATGAACAGCAAGACCCGGGAGCAGGATTCATGGGCGCGGTACGAGACTTCCGTGAGGCCGCCTTTTGCCTATCAGTTCACCTACGGTGATTTCTGGGCGAGCCGGCTTGCCTTTTATGGCGACAGGCTGTATGCAACGACATTCGATACGCTCGAGGAAAATCCCGCCTTCGTCTATTCCTTTGACTATTCATCACAGGCACAGGCGTGGCGGTTCGAATTTCCGGGAGCGCAAGGGGACGCTGTCATGATGCCGGCCGTGAACGATTCCCTCCTTTTTTGCTCGGCTTTCAACATCGACGGGCTGTACGCCTTGGATCGAAGGACAGGAACGCAGGCATGGTTCAAGGACATCCCCGCCCTCTTCCCGGTCATCGATGAAAACCGTCTCTACCTGTTCACCGACAGCCTCTATTGTCTCGACATCCGCGACGGATCGAAAATCTGGACGGATTATATCTTCAGCAGAATTTACGGGACGAT
>JAFGEX010000336.1 GCA_016931355.1 bacterium | reverse complement strand
GGGCGGATGAAAGGGTCTCCGTCCATACAGACGGGGAATATGTATCGCCGCTTGCGGCGAGGCGCCTCGATACCGGCGGGTATTTTTGAAAGATGGGAAAGTGATGATGGCGCATAGCATGACGGGCATTGGCGTCGGTGAATTCAGGGACGGCGGAACGGTTTACACGGTTGAAATCCGTTCCGTGAACAACCGTTTTCTGGATATCTCATGCCGGCTTCCCAATCTGCTCATTCCCTTCGAAGGGGAAATCAAGGAGTTGATCAGGGACCGCGTGCAGCGGGGCAAGATCTATGTGACGGTGGGCTTGAGCGAATCGGACAACGGGGCGCCGGAAATCAAGGCTTCGCCTGAAAAAATACGCTCCGTCTCCAGATGGCTCGAAGAGATCAGGGTCGCCGCCGGCATCCGGGATCCGATCCGGCTGGAACATCTTCTCCAGTTCAGCGAGATCCTGCAGCCTGCGTCGGAGGGGCCCGCGGAGCCGCACACCTGGGAAGGGATGAAAAGAGCCCTGGTGGCAGCCCTGGATGCCTTCCAGGCCATGCGGGCCCGCGAGGCCGGCATTTTGATCGATGATATCCGGTTGCGTGTGCGGAATCTCGAAGCCCACATGGCCGCGATCGAATCACTGGCGAAGGATCATGTCGTCCAGGTGCACGCAAAATGGCGGGAGCGCGTCCGGGAAATGCTCAAGCCCGGGGAAATTCCCGAGGACCGCGCCTATGCGGAACTGGCCATGCTGGCCGACCGGATGGACATCACGGAGGAGTGCATCCGGATGCGCAGCCACATCCAGGTATTTCAGGAAACGATTTCCGGGGAGAAGGCCGTCGGAAAAAAGCTGACTTTCCTGCTGCAGGAGATGAACCGGGAGGGGAACACCATCGGTTCAAAAGCCTGCAGCGCGGCAATCAGCCAGCAGGTCGTACTCATCAAGGATGAACTCGAAAAAATCAGGGAACAAGCCCAAAATCTCGAATGAGCGCGGAGAGGCAAAATCTGTTCGTCATTTCCTCGCCCTCCGGGGGAGGCAAGAGCACCGTGATCCAGGGGCTGCTGAAGCATTATCCCAGGCTCTGCTATTCGGTCTCCGCCACCACGCGCAAGCCGAGGCGGGGAGAGCAGGACGGCGTGGATTATTTTTTCATCACAAGGGAGGAATTCCAGTCCAGGATCCGTGCAGGCGCTTTCATCGAATGGGCGGAGGTTCACGGGTTTTATTACGGAACACTGAAAGATCAGGTCCGGGCCTGCAGGGATGAAAACCGTCCGGTGCTTCTGGATCTTGATGTGCAGGGCGGGCTGGCCCTCAAGGCCGGCATGCCCGATGCCATACTCGTCTTCCTGCTCCCGCCGTCGCTCGCCGTTCTCGAAAGCCGCCTGAGGAAGAGGGGCACGGAAAGCGAGGAGAAAATCCGGCAAAGGCTCGCGGTCGCGGAAAAGGAGATCGAACTGGCGGACCGGTACGATTTTCAGGTTGTCAACGACACGGTTGCCGAAACCGTGCGGAACATTTATGCCATTATCCGATCCGGTCGGGGATCGTTCAACACAAGGAGGATTCATGGTCAAAAAATTGTCTCTGGAAAATCTCATTGATCACACCGGCAACATCTACGAGGCCGTCTGCATCATGGCTAAAAGGGCCAGACAGGTCAACGACGCGCAGAAGCAGGTGATCGACCAGGACCGCGAATATGTGCCGGTCGTGGAGAACCGGGAAGGGGAGGATTTCGAGGAAATCGAAATCGACCACGAGGCTCTTCTGCGCGATTACAAGAAATATCCGAAGCCGACACGGGTTGCCATTGAGGAAATGGCCGAGAAGAAAGTGCATTACAAGTACAAGACCGACGAGGAATGACGGCTCCGCGGGAGAGGCACTGTGGCCCAGCTGGACAATAAACATGTTCTTCTCGGCGTGACGGGCAGCATCGCGGCCTACAAGGCCTGCGAACTGGTGCGGCTGCTGCGTCGCGAGGGCTGCGAGGTTCGCGTCGTCCTGACCGAATCCGCCAGGCAATTTGTCAGCCCCCTGACGTTCGAAACCCTTTCGGACAACGAAACCATCCATGAGCTATTTCCGAAAGACCGGACCGTCAAGACGCGCCATATCAGCCTTTCCGAATGGGCCGATTGCGTTCTGATCTGTCCGGCCACGGCCAATATCATCGGGAAAATGGCCTCCGGCCTGGCGGACGATTTTCTGACCACAGCGGTGCTTGCCGCCCGTTCGACCGTGATTGTCGCGCCGGCTATGGATCACGGCATGTCCTCCCATCCGGTCTATCTGGACAATTGCAGGAAGCTCAGGAAATTCGGATTCCGGTTCGTCGAGCCGGAAACCGGCGAGCTGGCCAGCGGAGCGGTCGGGAAGGGAAGGCTGGCCGCGCTCCCCCGTATCCTGGATAGGGTCCGTCAGGCGCTGCTCGGCAGCCGTTCCCTGTCCGGGAAAAAAGTCATGGTCACGGCAGGCCCGACGCGGGAATACCTGGATCCGGTCCGGTATCTCAGCAACCGTTCTTCCGGAAAGATGGGGTACGCGCTGGCTGCAGAAGCCCGGATGCGCGGCGCGGAAGTCATTCTGATCAGCGGTCCGTCGCTGTGCGCGGCTGCGGAGGGCGTAGCCGTTCGCCTCGTGGAATCCGCTCATGAAATGGCAGAGGCTGTTCGCGCCGGATGGCTGGAGCAGGATATTCTGGTGATGGCGGCCGCAGTTTCCGATTTCAGGCCGAAGGAACGGCACAGCGGGAAGCTGAAGAAAGACCGGGCGGGATTCTCACTGGAACTCGTGGTCAATGAGGATATCCTCGCATGGGCGGCCCGGGAGAAGGCCCACCGGCTGGTGGTGGGATTTGCGCTGGAAACCGATGAGGGCGAGAAGAACGCGACCCTCAAACTGGACCGGAAGAAATTGGATTTGATCTGCCTGAATCAGGCAGCGAGCGCATCCCCCGCGGCGGGCCGCGGGGTCAGCGGGAGAATCCATCCGTCTTCCTCCTCACTGATCGAAGATTCCCCGCTATTTTCGGAAGGGCGCTTCAATCCGGCGGAGGCAGCGGATTCGGGCATGGAATCGGACATGAACCAGATCACGCTGATCGACCGCAGGCACCGTATCGACGCGCTCCCGCGAATGCCCAAATGGGAGGCTTCACGGCGGATCTGGGACAAGATCGAACAACTCATGGCGGAAGACGGGGGCCGGGCATGATGACCGGAGGCATCTGGGAAAATGCCGTGCGGTATTTCACACAGCATTTTGACGGGCGAGGCGAAGATCTCCTTCTGTCCAATCCCGGGACCTGTGATTTTCTGGGTACCGTGACGGCCCGCAGCCTGGAGGGGCTGGCCGGGCGCATTGCGTCCTGCAGAAAATGCGGGCTCGCGAAGTCGCGGAACCGCGCCGTGCCCGGTGCCGGCAATCCCCGCGCCGGGCTGATGCTGGTGGGCGAAGCCCCCGGGCAGGAGGAAGACCTGCGCGGCGAGCCTTTTGTCGGAGCGGCGGGCCGCCTGCTTGAAAAAATGATCGGATCCGTCGGTTTCACACGGGAAGAAGTCTATATCACCAACATTCTGAAATGCCGGCCGCCGATGAACCGGGATCCGCATCCGGACGAAATAGCCAGTTGCCTCCCCGTTTTGGAGAGGCAGATCGCTCTGATACGCCCCGCATTGATCCTGGCGCTCGGGAGAATCGCCGGGCAGACGCTCCTCCGCACGGGTCTTTCCGTGGAAGCCATGCGGGGGAAGGTTCACGAGAGCGGCGGCAGGACGCTGATGGTGACCTATCATCCGGCCGCATTGCTGAGAAGCCCGGACAAAAAACGGCCGGCATGGGAAGACCTGAAAATGCTCCGGAAACAGTATGACTTGCGGGTCGGGGACAAGACGCCATGGAATCCTCCAAAGCAGGCTTGAAAACAAAGAGTCCGATGCCGGAGGCCGTCTTCGACCGCGTGCCTCCGCAGGCCATCGAGGCGGAGACGGCGGTTCTCGGTTCGGTCATGATCGACAATGACTGCATCGGGAAGGTGATCGAGATACTCGACGAATCCTGCTTCTACCGGCCCGCGCATCAGAAGATATACGCAGCGGCCCTGCTGCTCTACGAAAAGAACGACCCCGTGGACATCATCACCCTGTCCGAGGAGCTGAAGCGGGAGAAACTGCTCGACGAAATCGGGGGCGTCTATTATCTGACCGAGCTCGCGGAATCCGTGCCTTCCTCCGCCAATGTCGAATACCACGCGCGCATCGTGCTCGAGCGCTATTTGCTCCGCAAACTGATCTCCGAATCGGCCCAGATCGCGCAGGAATGCTATTCCGGAGAGCAGAACGTCTATGACCTGATCGACCGGGCCGAACAGCGCATATTCGGGATATCCGAGAAGGAGCACCGCCAGACTTTTCAGCATATTTCGCCGATCATGCATGAAGCTTTCGACCGCATTGAGAAATACCACTCCCGCGCGGGTATGGTCACGGGCGTGCCCACCGGATTCCGGAAGCTTGATGAATTGACATCCGGATTCCAGCCTGGCGAACTGATCATCATCGCAGGACGTCCGTCCATGGGGAAGACGGCGCTGGCCCTGAATATCGCCCGGAATGCAGCCGTGGAAGACAAGGCGCCGGTGGGCATCTTCAGCCTGGAGATGTCCAAGCAGCAGCTGGCGCTCCGCCTGCTCTGCGCGGAGGCGCGCGTTGACGCGCACGGCGTGAGGACGGGCCGCGTGGCCAACGAGGATTGGCCGAAGCTCAGCATGAGCGTGGGAGCTTTGACGGAGGCTCCGATCTACATCGATGATTCGCCGGGCATCTCCGTGCTCGAACTCCGGGCCAAGGCCCGCAGACTGAAGAAGGAGAAGCACGTCGCCATGGTCGTGGTGGATTACCTCCAGCTCATGCAGGGGCCCCGCAACGCGGAGAGTAGGCAGCAGGAGATTTCAAGCATCTCCCGATCGTTGAAAGGCCTGGCCAAGGAACTGGAGTTGCCTCTGGTGGCCCTTTCCCAGCTTTCCAGGGCGGTCGAGGTGCGGGGGGGTGAAAAGCGGCCCATGCTGTCGGATCTGCGGGAGTCCGGCGCCATCGAGCAGGACGCGGATGTCGTGCTGTTCATCTACCGCCCGGAATTTTACGGCATCGAGATGGATACCGTCGGCAAACGCATGGAAGGCATCGCCGAAGTCATCATCGGAAAGCAGCGAAACGGGCCGACCGGAACCGTGCATCTTTCGTTCATCAAGAGATGGGCCAAATTCGACAATCCGGCTTTCGAGGACGAAAGCCCGGGTCCCTATTGAGACATGAAAGTACTGGAAGATAAAACCGGAAATCCGTCCCGCCTTCACGTTTCCCGGAGGGAGGAGGGGGCGGCGATGAAGCCGGAAAACCGCAAGCAGTACCGGTCCCTTTTTGAAGGGATCATCCGCAAGGTGCGCAGCTATGCGAAGAATCCCGATTTCGACCTGCTGCGCAAGGCCTATCAGTTCGCTTACGACGCGCATGTCAACCAGCTGCGCCTCTCCGGCGTGCCCTATATCGAACATTGCCTGGAGACGGCCAGAATCCTCTCCGAACTCCGGATGGATCCGGTGACCGTGGCGGCCGGACTTCTGCACGATGTCGTTGAAGACACGGGGATCACCATCGAGGAAGTCCGTGAGGCGTTCGGCGATGAGATCGCGCAGCTCGTGGACGGCGTGACCAAAATCAGCGAGTTGAAATTCAACAGTCAGGCGGAGGAGCAGGCCGAGAATTTCCGGAAAATGATTTTTTCCATGGCCCGGGATCTCCGCGTGATCATGATCAAATTCGCGGACCGGCTGCACAACATGCGCACACTGGAATTTCTGCCGGAGAAGAAGGCGGAGCGGATCGCACTCGAAACGAGGGAAATCTACGCCCCGCTGGCCCACCGCTTCGGCATCGCCAGGACCAAATGGGAGCTGGAGGACCTGGCCCTGAAGACCCTGGACTCGGGTTCCTACTACGATCTGGCCCGAAAGGTCAGGGACAAACGCAGCGAAAGGGAGCGGCTCATCCGCCGCATGGCCAATCCCATCAGGCGGGAATTGTCCAGGAACGGCATCGCGGCCGAAATAGTGGGAAGGCCCAAGTCGATCTACTCCATCTACCGGAAGATGAAAAAGCGTGACAAGCCTTTCGAGGAGATCTACGACCTGCTCGGCCTTCGCATCATCCTGGACCGGGATGAGGACTGTTATTTCGCGCTCGGTGTCGTCCACGCGCTGTACACACCGGTGCACGACCGGTTCAAGGATTACATCGCCACTCCGAAGATCAACATGTACCAGTCCCTGCACACGACCGTCATCGGGCCGGACGGGAATGTCGTGGAGATTCAGATCCGCACGAAGGAGATGCACCGGGTTGCGGAAATCGGCATCGCGGCCCACTGGAAATACAAGGAGGGCAGGCGGACGGACGAGAGGCTGGACCGCTACAGTGCCTGGTTGCAGGACATGATCGACTGGCAGAAGGACACAATCGACCCGGAAGAGTACCTGGACATCCTGAAAACGGATCTCTTCCAATCCGAGATTTTCGTCTTCACGCCGAAAGGCGACCTGTTCAAGCTGCCGAGAGAAGCCACGCCCATCGATTTCGCGTTTGCCGTGCACACGGACATCGGTCTGCACTGCATCGGATCCAAGGTGAACGGCCGGATCGTCCCCCTGTCCACGTCCCTCAAGAACGGCGATTCCGTTGAAATCATCACCTCCGCAAACCAGAGACCCCATCAGGACTGGCTGGCCCTGGTTAAAACCAGCAAGGCGAAGAGCCGGATCCGAAGATGGCTCAAGGAAACCCAG
>JAFGEX010000335.1 GCA_016931355.1 bacterium | reverse complement strand
GGAGACAGCATTCACATCGTCCTGGCCGGGGCCGTGGCAGGGCTCAGCAGGGGAAAAAACCGGGAGGTGGGCGCCAAATGGCTCGAGTACTACAACGGCACCGGCACCCCCGCGCTTGTGATGCCGGACGGATCCACGACGACCAACCACACCGAATATAAAAAGGCATGGGTACTGACATGCAGGGATTCACTGATGCAGACCTTCCGCCGGGCGTTGCGGAATTTCAAATCCGGTTATGCCATACCGCAGCCCCCTCCGCCTCCGAAAACCTTCGAGGTGGCTTCCGGCGGAGACCGCATCACCCTGAGCTGGTCCAACGAGGCGGAATCCGATCCGAACTTCGACGGATACGTGATCTACCGGTCCGAAGGAAACGTTCTGGTCCCCAAGACCGTTTACCGGGAAATCTTCAGATGCGGGAATGCGGATGCGGTCAACACATTCAACGACACGACTGCGGTCCGGAATTTCGATTACTACTACTTCATCCAATCCAAGAACGACGGATCGACCAACGACATTGAGCCGGGCAAGCCCCTGACCAGCGGCATGTTCTGGACTCTGACCACCCGGCCGGCCAGGCTGCTGCGAACCGCGGCCGATAGTCTAAGCCAGGTCCGCGTGGTACCCAATCCGTACGATATCCGGGCCAGGGTCTGGCAGTTCGGCAAGGATTCTCAATACGACCGCATCGCCTTCAACGGCCTGCCGCCCATGTGCAAGATCCGGGTATTCACGGAGCGCGGGGATCTGATCTGGGAGACGGACCACACGAACGGATCGGGGGACGAAATCTGGGACAGCATGACCCAATCGCGCCAGATCATCGTCAGCGGCATCTACATCCTGCACGTCGAAGTCACGGAGGACAGGCCCGGATTCAAAAAGGGCGATTCGGTCATCCGCAAGTTCGTGGTCATCAGGTAAGGGGGTGGGACTATGAAACGACTCCAATCGCTCGCAGCCCTGGCCGTTCTCCTTTCCATGTGGCAGGCTGGAACGGCGCAAACGGATGATAAAGATAAAAGAGCTCAGTCCGGATTTCAATTCCTCAGCGTGGTTTCGGACGCGCGCGGCGCAGCCCTGGCTGAGGCCGTGACAGGCATGCAAACCGGATCCAGCGCCCTGTTTTTTAATCCGGCGGGTATGGCGAATCTCGAAAGCCGCATCGACCTGTCCGCCAGCCTGAACGAATGGATCGCGGACATCACGCACAACGCCTTCAGCCTGGCCCTGCGCCCCTCAGGCGGGAATTACGGGGTTCTGGGTTTCAGTTTCCAGAGCGTGGATTACGGGGAATTCTACAGGACGCGCGTGAACAAGAATAATGACCTGGGATACGATGACCTGGGGACTTTCGAGCTGTCAGCCATGGCCATCGGCGTCGGATACGCCAAACGGCTGACGGACCGCTTCTGCGTGGGCGGCCAGATGCGCTGGGTGAGGCAGGATCTCGGTGAAAGCGACATCCCCGTCGTATCCGCGGGACTGGACACGACGCATGGGACCGCCCTGAACAGGCTGGAGCCTTATGCCTTTGATTTCGGCACCCAGTTCCGGACCGGATTCAAGAGCCTGGTGTTCGGCATGTCCGTACGGAATTTTTCCAAGGAAATTAAATACGTCCAGGAAGGCTTCCAGCTCCCGCTGGTTTTCACACTGGGCGTTTGCATGAATGTCATGGATTTCTTCAGCGGCATGCCCTTTGAACAGGCCCTCTGGGTCAACGTGGACGCCAGCCATCACCGGGACCATCCGGAACAGCTGAAGCTGGGGATGGAATACCGGATGCTGAACGCGCTGTGCCTGCGGAGCGGATACATCCTGGGGAACGACGAGGACGGCTTCTCGTTCGGCATCGGGATCAGGCGTTTCGGATTCGGATTCGACTATTCCTATTCGCCGTTCGGCGTATTTGACCGGGTTCAGAGGATGACCGCCCGTTTCGCATGGTAATGCTTAAGGAGAACGACCATGAAAACACGCAGAATGCCGGCTGCCGCGCTGATGACTCTAGCGGCCTTGTTCCTCATGACGGGTTGCGAGTACGACGGCCCCCGGGCGCTGTATTACGAGACCCATCCGGAGACCGTCACGCCCGTCATCACGCAGATGACGCCCGCGGAGGCGGCAGCGGGCGCCCAGGTTCTGACCCTGAGCGGGGAAAATTTCTCTCAAGTCCCGGCCAACAATCTCGTGTACATCAACGGCTATGCCTGCGAAATCACGTCCCAATCGCCGGCATCGATCACCATTCGAAGGCCGGACCGGTACGGAGACTCCTGCCGGGTCAAAATCGTCAATACGGAGGCGATTGAGTTCGGGCTGTTCGAACCCTACCGGATCGAACAGGCCTATGCCTCTTTCGGCGGTTTCCCGCAGGCCACGGAACTGCTGGCCATGACCGTTGACAGGGATGAAAACGTGTATGTGTTCCAGAAGACGCCGCGCACCGTGTACAAGGTGTCTCCGGACGGGAGCAAGACGGAACTCGGCACCTCCTCGAAAGCGGTGACGGATGCGGTGCCGGGCCCGAACGGAAAAATCATCCTGCTCATGAACCATGCCAACATCCAGGCCATGAATCCCTCGGACGGCTCCGAGGAACTGTGGGTCACGGTGACGAACAAAAAGGTTCAATACGGGGATTTCGACGCAAACGGCTGTTTTTACGCGGGCGGCGCCGGAACGGACCTGATCGTGGTCAGGCCCGATCTGTCTTTTGCCGCATCAGGCCAGTACCCGAGAGCCAACATTCATGCCATCCGGGTTTACGGCGGATGCGTCTATGTCCTGGCCGAGGATCTCACGGCAGGCGCGGATCCGAAAATTGCGGTCTGGAAGCACGCCGTCACGGATGCGGCAGGCGCGCTCGGGGCTAAAACCCTTGTGCTGAACCGCGCCTTAACCGGAGCCTACGCGGACTCGACGTTCCATGACATCGAATTTTCCGCTGCCGGAGACCTTTTTGTGGGGACCTCCCATGCGCACCCGGTTCTCAAGGTGGCCCCGGACCAATCATCGGACATGTATTATAAAAACCTGCTTCCCACAGCAGCCAGACAGCTCGTCTGGGGCAACGGCGATTTCCTCTACATGCTGCGGGCAGGGGGGAAATGGGATCTGATCCGCATTGACGCCGGGGAGCCGGGCGCGCCGCATCACGGGCGATAGACCGGACCGGTTTTTACCAGTGGGATTTATTGTCATGGAGGCGGATTGAAATTCCCCGGCAGCCCGCCGGCAGGAAACGGATAGTTCGCAGGGAAAAGGCGTTCGGATTCATTCGTTCACCCCGGATCAGGGCCCTGGGCAAGCCCAGCCGCAAACGGCGGGGTATCTTCGATCTCTTAAGGAAGAAGACTTTTAGATTCGCTCGCTTACCCCTCGGCAAGCCTAAGGAGAATGCGCTCACTAACAGATTCATTCCCTCACAGGAGAGGCCATGATACAAAAGGCAAGACCCGTGTTGAAGAGCGTCATGCTTTTCATCCTTTTCACATGCCTGCTCCGCTGCGGCGGGGAGGCCGCGAAGATCCGGATCGTGGAGGATTTCAACACCGGATGGAAATTCCGGCTCGGGGACGCGCCGGACGGGCAGATTCCCGGATTGGACGATTCGTCCTGGCGGGACATCCGATTGCCCCATGACTGGAGCATTGAAGGCGCCTTCAGCGAAAGCCATCCCGCAACGCCCGGCGGCGGGGCCCTTCCCGGCGGAGTCGGCTGGTACCGCAAGCGTTTCACCCTACCCG
>JAFGEX010000334.1 GCA_016931355.1 bacterium | reverse complement strand
GGAAGGATCTGTCCGTATCATCGAAAAAGAAGCTGGCGGATCAGATCCGCAGCCTCGATTTCGGGCAGATCGCCCGTTTTCAGCAGTTGCTGGAAAAAACGAAATCCGGCACGAAAGAACTTTTCCACCTGGAACCTGCGGAAATCATACGGCTCCCGGTGACGAATGAACAGAAGGAGGCAAACCAAAAGGCTGTGAAAACCGGGGAGGAAGCCCTTCGCAAAGGACGTGTCGGGGTCTTCCTGGTTGCAGGCGGCCAGGGCACGCGGCTGGGATTTGACGGGCCCAAAGGTTGTTTCCCGATAGGACCGATTTCCGGGAAAAGCATTTTCCAGATGCACGCGGAAAAGATCCTGGCTGCGTCCAGGCATTACGGCGCAGCCATCCCCTGGACCATCATGACCAGCAGGGCCAATGATTCCGGGACGCGCGACTTTTTCGAAAAGAACCGTTTTTTCGGCCTGAATCCCTCCGATGTCTTTTTTGTGCCGCAGAGAATGGTCCCCTGTCTGGATGAATCAGGGCTGCTGATCCTGGATCCGCCGGATCACATCGCGGAAAGCCCGAACGGCCACGGCGGCGCCCTGCTTGCCATGGGGGACGGCGGCGTGCTGGAGGAGTCTCGGAAACGCGGTGTGGACATCCTGTCCTATTTCCAGGTTGACAATGTTCTGATCCGCATCATCGATCCGCTTTTCATCGGTCATCACATCCTTGCAGGCTCGGACATGTCGTCCAAAATGGTCCGGAAGCAGGATCCTCTCGAAAAGCTCGGGCATTTCGGACTCATCGGCGGCAGGCCGCACGTGATCGAATACAGCGACATGACTGAAGCCGACATGTCGGCCAGAAATCCGGACGGCAGCCTGAAATACGAGGCCGGCAGCATCGGCATACACCTGGTCCGGACGGATTTCGTACGCAAAGAGTTGTCCGGCGGGTGCAGGCTGCCCTTTCATGTCGCGCACAAGAAAATCCCTTTCCTCGATGAAAACGGCAAAGCGGTGAGTCCGGAGAAGCCGAACGGATACAAGTTCGAAACCTTCATCTTCGACGCGCTGCAGGATGCTTCAAAACCCCTGATCCTGGAGGTCCGGCGCGAAGAGGAATTCAGCCCGGTAAAGAACAGGGAAGGCGCGGATTCCCCGGAAACGGCCAGGCGGGATTTGACCCGCATGTATCTAAAATGGCTGGAGGCGGCCGGAATACCGGTTTCGCCTGAGGCTTGCGGAAGCGCCGGCGCGTGGGTCGAGATCAGCCCTCTTTTCGCCATGGACAGCGATGCGCTGATCAGCAGGCGCGCGGAAATCCCGGCTGTACGGCTGCCCCTTTGCCTGGATCAACAATCCTGAAAAATGTGACGCGGGGATGAGAAAATGAGCGGATTTCATCTGGATTTCTCGCAGGCCTGGGTGTCCAACCTGTTCCGGTCCTTTTGTTACCTGGCTTTTTTGGTTGCAGCCGTGTTTATCCTGTTCAAGGCCATACAGCGCATGCGCATGCGGCCGGGCCTGAAGTTTCTGTTCAAGAAATGGATTTTGCAGGCGGCCATGGCCGTTTACGTGCTGATCCTGTTCAGGATATGGGCCCTGGCCGGATTGTTTCAGGCCGTGCAGAATCCTGCGGCGCAGAAACTGGTGAAATCCGGCATTGCCTTCATCCTCGTTTATCTGGTTTTCTATTTTGCTAGGCAATTCATCAATTCGATGAAAATGAACATCAACAGCCGCCACCGCTACAGGAAGCGCGCGGCCTATGTGGCGGCCGCCGTCTATCTGCTGGTCCTGATACCCATCTGGGCGGACACACAGCATCAATGGGGGACCATGCTGTCGGTCATGGGCGCAGGCCTGGCGCTGGCCCTGCACGAAATGCTGCTCAACCTGGCCGGTTGGATTTATATCATGATACGCAATCCCTACCGGGCCGGGGACCGCATTGAACTCGGCCAGGTGCGCGGTGACGTCATCGACATCCGCATGTTTCATACCTTTCTGCTGGAAATCGGGTCCTGGTCGGAAGGCGAACAGCACACGGGCCGGCTGGTGCATCTGCCGCATGGCCAGATATTCAGAAACGCACTTTACAATTACTCCGAGGGATTCGAATACATCTGGAACGAACTTTCGGTCGTCATTACGTATGAAAGCAACTGGCAGAAGGCCAGGGAAATACTTTTGGATGCGGGCCGGGACATCAGCCGGTTCATATCGGACAGGGTGAAAATCCAGCTCGACAAGATGACGAAGGAATACCTGATTGAGCAGCAGCGCGTGGAACCCGCGGTTTTTGTGAGCATCGAAGACAGCGGCGTCAAGCTCACCCTCCGGTACCCGGCCGAGGTGAAGAAAAGGCGCGCGGGCGAGGACGCGTTGAGCCGGCGGCTTCTGGAAGCGTTTGAAAAAGCCCCTGACATCGGATTCGCGTATTCGACGTTCAGGATCACGGGCGATGCGAAGGAGCGGGGCTCCGGGAAAAAGAGGGGAAGATGAGAACGCGATCGAAACCGCTCCGCGCGGTTCTTTTCGATCTCGGCGGCGTGTTGGTGGAGTTCGATGGAACGAAGCCGCTGGTTGAAATGACGTCCGGGAGGCTGGACCTGGAGGATGCACGGAAATTTTGGATCCATTCCCCTGCGGTGCGCCGGTTCGAGACGGGCAGGAGTTCAGCCGCGGAATTCGCCGGTGAGGCCCTGAAGGAACTGGGCCTTTCCATGGAGGGGCAGGCTTTCCTGGAGGATTTCATTTCCTGGGAAAAGGGGCTTTTGCCCGGCGCGTTCGGCCTGCTGGATCAAATCAGGCCGCGCATCCTCACGGCCTGCCTGAGCAACAACAATGTCCTGCACTGGGATCTGCTCAAGAGCCGTTTCGGAATGGACCGGAAATTCCACCGTTGTTTTTTGTCCCATGAGATCGGCCTGATCAAACCGGACCCGGAGCTTTTCCGGCATGTCCTGTCCGCTCTCGGCCTGGAGGCGGAGGAAGCCCTTTTCCTGGACGACAATCCGGAACATGTTCAGGCTGCCGCGGGTATCGGTATTGTCGGCATGCGAGTGGACGGTGTCGCCGGAGCAAGGGAAGCGCTGAAGACCAATAAGGTGCTATAGACTGACGGAAAAGACATGGAATTTCAAACGGTTTTAGGCGGCACGCTGTACTTCCTGGCATTGATCAATCCTGCCAGCAAAATCTTTCTCCTGAGCTCGAGAAAGCCGCCTTACCGGCCAGAAGAGCTGCGCATGGTGTCCATGCGGTCCAGCCTGGCCGCTTTTCTGATCCTGGCCGTGTTCACACTGGCCGGAGATTTTATGCTTCGTACGGTTTTCCATATTCAAATCTATTCCCTGAAAATTGCCGGCGGCATCGTCCTTTTCCTGGTCGGCCTGTCCGCTGTGCGCAAGGGCAGGTTCTTCGAGGGCGCGGAAGCGCATCACCTTTCAGACATATCCATCGTACCCCTTGCGGCTCCGTTTATCGCGGGCCCGGGCACCCTGACAGGCGCCATTTCCTTTGCATCCATAAACGGAATCCCCATGACCCTGGTCAGTACAACCATCGCCCTTTTTCTGAATTTTCTGTTTATGATGACTTCGCTGAAAATCGGCAGGCTCCTGGAAGCCATCAATGCCACAGGACCCCTGATCCGCATTTCCGGCCTGATTGTCGCAGCGGTGGCCGTGCAAATGGCTCTTTCAGGGGCCGAGGAATGGCTCAGGGAAATTTTTCACTGAGCTCCGGTCTGCACGTACGGCAGGCATGATGAAAAGAAAACTGAAAAAAATTCTGAAACGCATCGGCCGGATTTTAATCTGGATTCTGGCCGGCATCGTCCTGATCGTGCTTCTCCTCTATGCCGTTCAGAAGGTGTTTTTTCCCGAGCCTAAAATTCTCAAGATTGCCTCGGACAGCGTCCGCAAGACCACAGGCAGGGAGCTGAAGGTCAGGGGACTTTCCTGGAATCTCCTCGGATCTCTGGATGTGACGGGCGTGGAGCTGGGTTATACGGAGGCGGAGGGAAGCTGGGAACAACCCCTGTTCAGCGTCGAAAAGGTGGCGGTGAGGTTCCGAATTCTGCCCCTGCTGCGCAGAAGGATGGAGGTGGCTGACATATCCATTGACAGGCCGGCCGTCCATGTAGTGCCTGAATTGATGAAACCGGGCGCTTTGACCCTGCCCCGTGAAGCGCCCCCGGAACCTGCAACCGCAGATACGGGAAAACAGCAGATACAACCCCTCCCGGTATCATTCAGCCTGTCCCGTTTCCGGCTGTCGGATTTCGGCCTGAATTTGACGCTGCCCGACACGCTGCCGCTCACAAGCGTGAAAATGGCGGGACTCTGCGTGGAGCTTGAAAATCTCAATGTCCCCAGGTGTTTCCCGGATACGCCGGAGGGCATTCAGGCGGATCTGAAATGCTTTACCCGAGGCGGCAGAATCAGGATTGAGGGAAAGGATTTCAAGGAGTCCTTCATCCCTGATTTCGAAATGCTGGCGCAGTCCGGAAAGGACAACCGGTGGAGCCTCGGCATGAAACTGGGCCTGCTGAGGGAAAAGGATCCATCCGGCGGTTTGACATTCGGCCTGGAAATGAACGGCATGGGCCCGGCGGACTCCGTTCATCTCGGCCGGCTGTCGGTGTCGGCAGGAGCCCAGACCCTGATGCGCGCAACCGGCGATATGGTGATGGAAGAACGGATTCCCCGTTTCCGCGTGGATTTCGCAGGGGATTCCGTTCGGATCGGCGAACTGATCCGTTCCGTCAGGCCTCTCTTC
>JAFGEX010000333.1 GCA_016931355.1 bacterium | reverse complement strand
CTTAAATCCCATAGATTTGTCAAGTTCGTAAGATAGCTGAAATTTGTGGCAGGGATGTCATTTGCCCAAACCGTTTCTAACGTTGTCCGATTCTGCAGAGGAGACAAATCCGTTATATTGGAACCGGAAAAATAGAAATGGGTCAGTTTGATTAAATTATTTAAATTCGGCATGCTGCTAAAAGGATTATTTTCGATATGCACGTGGGTTAATTTTGTCAGATTCTCAATATAGGAAATATTGGAGATCTCGTTATTATCTGCATAGATGCGGGCGAGTGTTGAAATGTTTTGCAGGGGTGATATATCACTTATACTGTTATATCTGGCCATAAAAATGACCAGCTTTGTCCAGTTTGATACGACGCTAATATTCGAATAATTGTCATGTTCAACCTCCCAATGAGTGAGATTCGTCGCATATTGCATCCCCGTCAGATCCGATATGTTTTTATTGTTCGCATCGTGCACGTTGTTTCCATTAAAATTCGTGATGGTCCTCAGATCCGAATCAGTGATATCGCCGGTCGGCTTGCTGATTGCATTCCGCACGGATTGCTCCAGATTGGCGTCGTTGAACGTCACCACCACATTCGGCCCCTGCACGGAACCGGAGGGCTTGTCCTCCGCAGGCAGCATTTGAAAACAGATTAAAACCATGAACGCAAGACCGCATCTGAAATGCTTCATAGACACCCCTTGTAGTATGCCCCCCATTCCAACCTCACCGTTCACTTCATGAAGACCATCTTCCGTATCGCCCTGAAGCCGCCGGCCTGAAGATGAATCAGGTACAGCCCCGATGAAACGGGCAAGCCGGACTCGTCTATGCCCGGCCAGATCAATTCGTGTCTGCCGTACTCGAACGGACGGTCGGCCAATGTGAATATCTTCTTTCCGGTCCTGTCATAAACGACCGCCTTCACCTGCGCCTGGTCCGGAATGTCGAACGCGATATGCGTTTCCGGATTGAACGGATTCGGATAATTCTGGTAAAGGACGAATTGATCCGGTATGATTCTCCCCTCCACTTCCTCGATTTCGAGACCCCGGCCCATGGTCAATCTGAACAAACGATCCTCCGCGCTCTTCATCGCGAACCGGTATTCCTCTCTCTTTCGAAAATCCATCACCGCACCGGTAAATTCATCCTGCAGCTCGATCTCCAAATTCTCCGGTACGCCTCGCAATTCCGCAAGGGACAGCCTGATCTCCTCCCCCAGATTGCTGCTCGCCCGCATCATCCATGTCCAGGGTCCCTGTCCCGGGCTGCGGAAATCCCCCGTGTATTCCCCGGGATACTTCTCCCAGTCATCATGCGGAAAACTGACGGAAAGAGATTTTTCAAACCGCGGAACTTCGGAAAAATCTTTCGAATCCCATTGATCCGCAGCATCCTGTAAAACACCGATCCAGTTGTCCCTGTCCACCCCTTTCCTGGACTCTGCATGTATCCTCAGAATCCATTCTCCCAGATCGGGATTGCAGGTGAAAAGCCGGAAATTCCTTTTACCCAGATCTTCTCCGGCCTCAACCGGCAGGATTTCAATCGTCACATCCTGCGATTCCAGGTTCTTGACATAATATCCCTTCCAGGGTTCAACTTGCAATTGCTGATATTTGTAATCCGCAACTTCGTTGCCGCTCCCTTCATATCCGACTGGAGCTTCCACATCTCCATACCGGATCACACTGCTCCATGCCACATCGAATGCGAAAGGGTTGCCGATCTGGTTCCAGCCCGGGTGCAGTGTAACGGCATAGGGTCCGGCGGTTGATGTCGACTTGCCGCTCCCGACATCCCAGGTGCCGGAAGTCCTGGTGATCAGCCAGAAGGCATTCCCCGGCTCGAATCCTTCGAATGCAGCGTCCATTCCGTATTCCTCGAATCCACCCGCCTTCTTCCTGACAAGCCTCCACGAAGACCGGTCGGATTTCCCGAGATCGTCCTCCAAAACGCCGGAAACAGGTGAAGCGTCCAAATCCGCGGGAACCGATATCATCCGGTAGCTCGTACTGGGAGTGGCATTGGGACATGGAAGCGCCGTGAACGAAACCTGGCACTGGAGGGTGTCGGATATCGCCAGCGTATCACCTCCGGCCAGGACGAGAATGGCATATTCCAATCCGCGTTCAGTAGCCATGAAGGAAGGAATAAATGCTTCGAATGCGTCTCCGGACTTCCTTTGCATGGCCGTGGTGTCAAACCGGGAGGATCCGCCCTTCCGGTAATGCAGGAGAACCCTGGCTGATCCGACCACATTGCTCACGCTCGCGGAGATGACGGGCGATTGGGTCATGACCACGGAAGGCGTCTGCGGGATGTCGATATCCACAATCTGAATCACATAAGACCCTGATGCGACCGGACTGGGGTCCTTCCCGGATATAAAAGCTCTGGCTTTCAGCGTTGAAGTTGCTGATATCTGGACAGGATTGTTATAGACCAAGTCTGATTCCAGGGGATCGGCCCCGTTCAGCGTATAATGGATGATAGCTCCGCCTGTCATGCAGGAGATCGTGACAGGCACCGGCTTGTTGAAAGCGCCCGGTTCCGGATTGAACATTGGGACTGCCACAACGTCCATGTCCTGAACATGGATCGTATATATCCCAGTCACAACAGGACTCGGTTCATATCCAGTCTTGAAGGCCCTCGCCTTGAGAGTGTCGGTCGCATCAACCGCGAGCGGGCTCTGATAAAGCGAATCCGATTCGTCCGGGTCTGTGCCGTCGCGGGTGAAATGGATAAACGCTCCTTCGGTCGGGCATGTGATGGTCACGGTCTGCGCCTCCGCATACTCCCCGGGCGCCGGGTTGAAAACAGACGCCTCCACCGTGTCCATGACCGAAGGGATGATCACACGATAAAGCCCGGCAGTCACTGCGCTTGGCGCGTTTCCCGTCTTGTAAGCCCTGGCCTTCAACGTCCTGACCGTGTCGATATGAACCGGATTGCTGTATAAAGAATCCGTCTGAACAGGATCCAGACCGTTCAGTGTGTAATAGATTTCCGCTCCTTCCGTCAGGCAACTGATCGATACATCCTGCGCAGAATCATAATCACCGGGAGGCGGATCGAATACAGGGGCTGCCGTGCTTCCGACAATCTCATACAGACCCGCTGTGACAGGGCCCGGCTCCATCCCCTCCTTGAATGCCCGCGCCTTCAACGTCAAAGTGCCGGATATGGTTATCGAATCCCCGTATGCCGCATCTTCCTCGTCCGGATCGCTTCCGTCAAGCGTGTAATGGATTCCCGCTCCATCTGTCTTGCAGAAAATCCCGATCCTGACGGGTCCTTCATAGGACCCCGGAGGCGGATCAAAAACAGGCGCTTCAACCGTATCCAGCAGGTTTTCGATGAGATAAAAGCCCGAAGCAATACTGCTGGGCACCCATTCTGTCCGGTAGGCTCTAGCTTTCAGTACGGTTGTCGTATCCAGTAAAACCGGACCGATATAAACCGGATCGGAATCCGTCGGATCTTCACCATCTGTAGTATAAAAAATAACAGCTTCCGGTGTGCTGCAGGAAATGATTACCTGCGGAGATGCTGCAAACGTTCCTGGCGGCGGATCAAAGGAGGGTGTTGTAACTGTATTTCGTGCTATAATATAACTTCCAAGCGCAACATCACTGGGGTCCCATTCTGCCTTGTATGCCTTTGCCTTCAGGACGGCAGTGGAGTCAAGTGAAATCTTGGAGCTGAAGACGGAATCTGAGGCCGAGGGATCGTCCCCGTTGATCGTATAATAAATCGTTGCCCCAGGCGTAGTGCATTTGATGGAGATGCTCTGCGTGGTGGAAAACGTCCCGGGCGCTGGCTCGAAGCTGGGCGTCGCCACTTTTCCTGTAAGGCGGTATTCTCCGGTTGCCACAAGACTGGGATTCCAGTCCGTTTTGAATGCCCGGGCTTTCAACATGAGATCGGCCGATACTGGAACGGGTGTGCTGAAAGTCGGATCTGATGTAGTCGGGTCAGATCCGTTTATCGTGTAATGGATGATCGCATCACTTACGGAACAAGAGATGTTGATCAATTGGGGCGATGTATAAAGACCTGGTGCAGGATTGAATGTGGGTGTGGTGACCGTACCGGTTATTACATATATGCCGGAAGCGATCTCGCTCGAATTCCAACCGGCATTAAAGGCCCGGGCTTTTATGGTCATGGTGTTAATAATAGGAATCGGATTCCTGTATAACAAGCTCGACTCAGTCGGATCGCTACCGTCAAGGGTATAATAAATCTTTGAACCAGGAGTCGAACAATAAACAACGACATACTGGGCCGTCTGATAGGTGCCAGGCAAAGGATTAAATATAGGGCCCGCCACCGTATTCATAGGGCTCACGCATACTTCATTTGAAAAGGTGCTTTCCTGAAGTGCGTGATCAACTGCTGTAATCCTGAAATAATATATAACACCTTCGGATAATTGTGAAATCACGATGGTCGTATCTGCAATCAGGTTAATTGAGTCCGAGCATACTACCGGATTTGGAGAAATCCCCCCGTAAATACGATATCTTAAAAAGTCAGGCTCTTGATTCATCGACCAAGTCAGGGTTACCTGCTCTGGACCGGAAATTGCATAAAGATTTTCTGGAGGATCCGGAGGATAATCAAATTGATCATAAAAAATGGCCCCCATGTCTGCCCGAGTACCATCTTGATCCTTTATTACCTCGGGATCGCCGGAATCGATCGCAGGGGAATTTGCCATAAGACTGTAATCGTTTGCCGATCTATTTTTGAATATTGGATCGACATCCAAATTGTATTTTGTTTCAGCCACAGAACTATTTAAAGAGCTCGCCGTGAAATAATCCGTGGATCCTTCGTCATGGTATAATCCTTTTGTATTATAATAAAATAAATTATAGTATACTTTCGCGGGATCCGACTGATTGTGATATTCACTTATTCCATATCCAGATTGATAGGCGATGATGTTGTTGATGATTTCCGGGTTTACAAGAGATTGATACCACAGGATGATGCCGTCCCCATTATTATCGGAAAGAGTGTTGTTTGCGATCTTACCTGACGTGTTCGAAACGAAGATCCCCCTTCCCTGATTTTTTAAAATCTGATTATTGGTGATGTCGACGTCTGAATCCAACAAATAAAGAACATCCCGGACATTCAAGTTCATAAAAATATTCTTCACCATGAGTATAATTCCATTATCGCACGCCAAACAGACATGATCCTGACCGGATTCATACGAATAATCTCTAATAATACTACCGCTAATCGTAAATGTCGAAAAATCCACATCAATGATTTTACTTGCATAACCATTCAGTTCTCCCGTTTCTAAAACACAGCTATCAATCTCCACATTTGAATAGTTCGAAATTTTAATGGTGCTGCCATAATTTGATGCATGGCTCATATTTTGAATAACACATTGATTAATGGACAACTTTGAACCAGCCGATAAAAATATCGCACTTCCGCCATCCGTCGACTTTCCATTCCTCAGTACGAGCCCTTCCATTCGTGCAATTGAAAAGGATAATCCAATGCCACGAAATACACCCGTTGTTCCATTGGCTTCGATAACGACTCCGTCGCCCTCACCTTTTAGAGATATACCATTTTTTAACAAGATGGGAAACATTTCGCCTAATGTTGCATCATATGTTCCATTGGAAATATGAATTGTATGTCCTGTCCCGCTGATTTGACCCAGTGCATGGGTAATCGTCTTCCACGGTTTAGCCGACGTCCCGTCTCCTGTCGAATTGCTGCCGCTTGAAGCATTTACATAATAATTGCCAGCCGCAGCGGAATTATAAGTCAATATCAGAAAACATAATGTACTTATTTTCATTTTCATAGATCCCGCATCCTCTCTCTGAAACAATGATCGCAAGGATTATTCGGACAAGCGGAGAAGAGAGACATTCTTCATAATGATTTATTTTGTAGTAATTGAATGGGTCGCCTCAAAGAACTCTTCGCCATTCTTTTTAATGTAATTGTCTTTTCCGCTCGAAACCTCAGTTGGAACACCTGCGGTTTCCTGCCCCGGCGCAAAGATCTCAATGGACCTGGTCCTCGTTCCCAGGCTCTTGAGATCGTTCTTGACTTCAAGAAGGCTGTTTCCGAGCTCCTGCGTATCGATTGAACCCAGGGGGGCGGTTGAAGCATAAACCCATATCTTTTCCTCCCCCAGCGGCGGCCTGACCCGCAGCTTGAATTTGTCATCAGGAGCCGGGATGGTGATGGTTTCTTCGGCTTTAAAAAAATGGGTTTTCCGGTACAGGTTGGGCAGAATCATGATCATTTTCTTTTCGACGTCCATGTACACGACGCGGGCATAGAAATCCTTGTTGCCCCGGATATAAATTTTTACCTCTTCGCCTGTTTTATACTCGCTTTTCTCGGTCCAGACCTTCACGGTCAGGGGCGCCTGGGCGGATTCCAGGACCCGGGCTGAATCCGGATTCTGAATCACGGGGATTTCATAGGCGATCTCGGCCTGTATCCTGCAATGATATCTTTTATCCTCGCCGATCCCCAGATCCTGGATCTGCAGGATGCGTACGTAACCCTCCGCCTCGATCTCGATCAAATCATAGGAAAGTTGAAAATTTTCCACCCGGGTGATGGTCTTGAGATAGCTCTGCGCCTTCTGCATGGCCTCGCGTTTGGCGTCCGCAAGCGCCTGTTCCCTGAGATCCGCCATGGTCTTGTTCTCTTCATAAAAGCTGAAACCCTCGGCTTCAACGATCGCGGACCGCATGGTTTTATGGGCGGAGCCGGCGTAGGACGCCATGGCGGCACATAAAAAAACAGGAAGAAAGCCCTTTTTCATATTCATGGCATTCCACCTCCCAAAGATCTTTTCTGCCCTGCCATTCAATTGAGGAAAAACCGTTCCGATTTTTTATCTCCTCCAGCCCTCTTTCGCTGACTCCGTCCGGAGCCTTTCACTGCGGATCCGCGGGAGGATCCGGAAGAATCGAACCCGCAGGTTCCGGGCCCGGCTCCGAACCCGGCATCAACGCGACTCCCAGAAGTCCGCCGCCCACAACAGCGGCCCCGATGCCGATGTACAGCCATTTTTTTGATTTCTTTTTCCCGATTGAAGTGGATTCGCCAGGCGGGACAGCCTGATCTGTAACGGCAACGGATTCCTGTGCAGCGGATTCAAACACCACCTGGAAAGGATTTTCACGGCTTCTCCAGAATGCCGGGCCGTTTCCCTTGACATCCGCAGCCTCGATGTAGAGAAAACCCGGTCCGGCTGTTGTTTGCTCCTTTGGAATGACCGCCTGAAAGTTATCCCCATCCTTCCGGATCATTGCATAGGGAGTAAATGCTGTTTCATCCCCGCTTCGATACCACAAGACTGCCCTGTCCACACCGGAATCGTCCGTGATCCGCGCGGATACCGGGAAAGGTGTGCCCGGGATTGCACGGTCCGGACACTCGCAGATGATCACGGGCGGAGAAGAATCCCGGGGCAGGCCCGACCTGGCCAGGAGAAAGGGTTCCCTCAACCTCGGGGATTCGGACTCCGGCAATTCGAATGCCGGATCCAATTCGAGGACCTTGGTGAACTCGAGCCTTGCGTTCTCCTTGTCATCCAGAATGGCGTATACGAATGCCAGATATTTATGCGCGTTGACAAGATCTTCACGCGTCGGCAGGCTGGCACGGATGGCATCTGCGAGTAGTTTGGCCGCAGCCTCGAAATCCGCGCTCCGGTAAAGGGCGATGCCTTTCTCCAGGTCGGCCCGGGCTTTTTGCAAATCCTTCTGAAAGGCCCAGAGGCTCTGCTGACATAAGGCCTGCCAGAAGAGGAAAAGTAAAATGCAGGACAGGGGTTTGTTCCGACTGAAATGTGTCATTTTCATGATCATTCCCTTTTTTCAAAAAACAGGTCAAAGCCTTTTCCAAACGGCCGCAGTCATTTTTTCTTAAACTTTTCAACCAGTTTCACGGCATCATTTCCCCTGACCGAGATCTTTTTTTCCACCTGGCCGGGATACCCCGGGTGATTCATTCTGAACAGCAGCGTATGGTCTCCTTCCGCCACATTCCGGATGATGACCGGGGAGGGGCCGATTTCCTTGCCGTCCAGCAGCACCGTAGCCCAGGGTTCCGTGATGATCTGCAGCGCACCGAGAGAGATTTTTTCACCGTAATAATCGCCGTACCGGCTCGGATCGATTGAAATGCCCTCGTAATACTCTTCGACGATTTTTCCTTCGGAATATCCCTCCCGCACGCTGCCGATTTCGACCAGAAAAATATCGCGGTCCTCGATTTCCAGGTCCCGGGTAATGCCCTGCATGGTCTTCCGGATGATAAACCGGTCTCCGGCCTGCACGACTCCTCTCCCCGCGCCGAGACCCACCATCTTGAGATCCTGGTCGTACATGTTCAGCGCGCAGAGCTGTTTGCCGATCTCCACGACCACGGCGTCATCGAGGGATCCGTACTTGCCGGGCGTCTGCTGCCGTTTCAGGGTGGACGCGAATTCCTGAGTCCTGCTTTTGGTGTAATGGTACATTTCAAGCGCCGTGATTTCCCTGTCATGGTTCGCATCCGCGGAACCGTGTATGCCCTCGCCGAGATAATAAGTGAACACGCCGTGCCCGAGTTTGGGATTCTCGTACGACTGTTCGTCTGCATCGCTGGCTGTGATGATGAATTTGTTGTCTGCGGTCAGATCACGGGCGTATGGATTCACATCCGGATTGATCAATCCCCTGGACCGCGCCTTCCCGGCGGCCATGTCCACCCCACGGGATCCGTCGTTTTCCAGGCTGCGGCCCGCGGCGCCTCCCGAATGGCAGCAGTCCAGGACCACCAGGACCTGTTTTGATTTGATCCTCGTGAACCAATGCCCGATCTCGTCGTCAAGAATGACCGTTGCGGGCTTGTCCAGATCCGTTTCATAGGGGCAGAAGGCCTCATCCATCCCGTCCTCTTCGTTGCCGTCCGTGTCCTCGATGCGCGTCCCGTGCCCGCTGAAATAGAAAAATACATCATCGTCCTGTCCGGCCGTTTCTCCCAGCCAGAAGATTTCGTTCTTGATGTTGGCAAAGCTCGCTTCCGCACCCAAAAGAAGGCGGATGTTTCTGGATTTATACCGGCCGTACCGGACGAGAATTTGAGACAGGTAACGGGCGTCCGCCTCGCTGTAATTGAGATCCTGGATGCGGGGATGCTGGTAATCGTTGATCCCGATCAGGACCGCGTATTTTTCCTTCGCGGATGCGGCTGTCAGTCCGAGCAGGACCCAGATGACCGTAAAGATGCGGTATTTCAACATGGCTTCATCTCCTGAACATTCCTTCTGTTTATTGCAAATGCGTAAAACGGATTTCCTCGACCAGAAGCCCCTTCCCGAGCAGGAACCGGGTCAGCTCGACGGGTTCGGGTCCAATGTGCAGTTCCTGCACCTTCACCCCGGGATCTTCGGTGATCGCCGAGAATCCGCGGGCCATGAGGCCGTCCAAAGTGGAAACCGCGCGGTTGTTTCCCGCTTCAGGACCGGCTGCGAAATAACGGTCCAGTTCAGCGGCAAGAAAATCAAGCGGAAGGGCTGAGGCGACCAGAAATATTTTTTCCTCGCCCGTCTGCGTATCCGCAAGGAAGTATCGGTTTCCCGCGGGGATGACGATTTCCCGGCCGCCCGGGATGAAATGATCTTCATCCTGCCTGGGGAACAAAACAAACAACCGGCGGCCCGCATCCAGATTCAGGACGAAAAGATACGTGTCAGAAGGGGGCTGCAACCGGATCTGCATCCGGTCGCCGGACCGGACCGTATCGCCGTCCGCGATTTCGACCAGCCTTTCGCCTTTCCGGATGTGAAAAGAAAATTGCAACCTGACTTTTTCCGCGTTTTTCAATGTTTCGCTGTAATGAAAATCATCCGGCCTTTGATTCAGAATCGCCTGAATCAGATTCTGAAGCATGCTGCGGTCCGGCATGCCGGTCATGGCCTCCTGAGCCTGGACGAACGCCTCCGCCCAGAAGCCCTCATCCAGCAGCAAGACGGCTGCATGGACGGCCGCCTCGGTCGAATCAATGGCGTTGCGCGCCAGTTTTTGAAGCGTTTCCTGAACCTCTCGCGCATCCTCTTCACCGATGATTTTCAATTCACCGAAGGTTTCATCCCCTGCCAATTTCCAGGCATAGGTGCGTCCGTATTCGAGGCGCGCATTCCGGATCCGTACTGCAACGGGTCCGGATCCTTCGGGGACCGGAATTCCGGCAAGCTTCTCCCCGCCATCGCCGTCATAGACCTCGACGTATTGAATATGGGGCTGCGCTCGAACAACCAGATGAGGCGAGAGGGAAAAACCGGGCACACAGTCATGCACTTTGGAATCCGGCATGATCTGGAGGGAGCGGGAGCCGGCATACCGGGTGTATATGGGTTTGAGATACTGGTTCTTGACCCTGCTGATTTCGGACAGAATCCTGTCTTCCGGATCGGGCATCGCCGGATTCCGCAGAATCGTTTTGTATTCTTCGGATAACCGGATGATTGCCGGGGCGCGGTATTTCTTTGACCGGTTCAGATCCCTGAAAAACAGCCTGATCTGTGCGCCGTCCATAAGCTCGACAATGTCCGATCTTTCCAGCTTTTGACCGATGGTCAACCGTTCCCCCGGAGAAGAGGACAAGAATACACGGCCCCGGCCCGTCACATAACCAACCTCTGCGACAAAGTCGGCCTCCGCTGCCCGGCTGAACAGCAGGATCAGCAATGCAAAGCACAGGTTCTTTTTCATGGTTCCGGTCTTCCGTTAAAGATTCCAGGATCCCTTTTGAAGGATTTTGATCACTTCTTCCAGAGTCAGAATCGTGCCCGCATGCGGAGAATCCACGATGGTGTAGGCATGGATAGGAGATCTCCCGTCGTACCAGGGATCGCTGTTGTTCACATCCTCGAACCTGCGGGGTGCGGCATCCCTGACCTTGTTCAGTCGCTTGCGCTTCTTATCCTCCGCCTTCTCCAGGGCGCGGCCCAATCCCGCCAGAGCATGCTTTTTGTCAGGCGGCACGCTGACCACGATCCTGTGATCGGGTGCGCCCGCCGGGGGCCAGCGCACGACCAGCACCGTATATCCTGCTTTCCTTGCCCAGGCCTTGTAGAACCTGGAGCGGGGGGATTCGAGGACAAGGCAGGAAACCATCTTCTTGTTCCCGTTCAACTGGACCGGGACCTCGATTTCTTTGCCCAGGGCGCGGTCCACCTTCTCGAATTGATCCATGTCCTTTTGAATCCCGGCAAGCCCTGTTGAATAATCATGATCAGACGGCATCAAATTTTTCAGGAACGGATATTCGCCGTTTGCGTGCAGGAGGCAGAAATAGCCGATCAGCCGGAAACCCTCCATGGCCTTGAGGCAGCACTGTTCCGGCGTGCCGGCATGATTCTGCGCACGGCTGAGGTAAAACTGGAACAGGGCATAAGGAGTCCTCTCCGGAAAGGGAACGGTTTCGAGGAATCCGGCGCCCGAGTCCACGTCCAGGCTGTACCCGGAAAGTCCTTTTGCTCCGGGCGGGAAAAAGCCGAATTTCAGGCGGTTCCAGGCCAGGAAGAGGGCTGCCAGGCAGTCGAAATCCGGGTCCTTGTGCATGATCCATGTGATCTGATCCGGCGCGAGATCCCCGGCATGCAGGGAAATCCACTCAAAATGCCGGTACACCAGAGACGCGGCACAACCCTCCTCGGCCCCTCCAAAATGATGGTCGATCACGCCGGGCTCGCAGCGGCTGCCCACATCGAGCGCAATGGCGCCGGGTTTTGCGCGGAGGGGCGTACCCATAGGAACGAACTCGCAACGGATCGTGTGTTCCGCGTTCAGAGATTTTTCCCATGCCAGGATACGGGCGATGGCCAACGCAGGAGCCAGTGCATGAAAAAATTGCCGTTCGGCTTTTATCCATTTTTCCGGCATCGGGGATCCGGCCTGCCGCGCCTTTTCCCAGGATGCCGGCTCCGGATAATATTTGGAAAGGGACATCCCATAGACGAAGACCAGCCTGAGATATTGAAGCCAGGAACCGATCACATAGGGCCTGGCGAGCCGGCGGATGGTTTGTATGGACAGGCGGGCCTTGCGCAGCAGCGGATCCATGCCGGAGTCCGGCTCGAATTCCCCGAACGGATCTTCAAGAAGCCCGCATTCGAATTTAAGAATCTGACTGGGGGTCAAGGAGGCTTCATGCTTCGCCAGCACCGAATTTCTCAGGTACATTTCGAGCTTGACGAAATCATAGAGGACCGGGCCTTCACCGCTGAGCCCGTAATCAATCAGCCACCAGTTGCTCGGGCTTTCCATCATGATATTCTGCCAGTGCAGGTCTCCGTGTATGGCGCCCCATGCCGTG
Source organism: bacterium (assembly GCA_016931355.1). Lineage (GTDB taxonomy): Bacteria > Zhuqueibacterota > QNDG01 > QNDG01 > JABMRT01 > JAFGEX01. Next base: position 6,444 of record JAFGEX010000333.1, on the reverse strand, counting down.
TCACAGGTTGATTCCAGAACCTCGCTGAACAGGGGGACCGGGTCCGGAAAGCATTCGCCTTCCAGGCTGTAGCCGGCCGGTTCACGGATGAAGCCGTAATGGGCCAGACAATTCGAAACTGCATTCCGGACTCGGCCTATCCGGTCCGTTACGAATCCGGCCGTCAGGTCCACGACATCTCCGCATTTCAACGGCGGGATCCCGGCTCCATCGAGCCTGACCTTGACCTTGTAGCGCTGCCTGTCCGCATCCTCCAGGTTCAGGTCTTCGGGCTGCAATTTACTGATCCGAAGCCCCTGGATATGGATTTTATCGCCGGTTTTGAAAGGAAATTCCTGTCTTTCGGCATCCCTGGCGGAGTGCCTCTTTTCCCCGCCGGATGGTTTCGGATTCGCCTGGGACAGACCGATCTCGAAGTCCGGACTGCCGCCGAGACTGACCACCAGGTTTTCCGGCAGAAATTTCTGAACCAAACGCTGGTAGGTCATGGGCCGGACAGAGTAATACCGGTGTACCCTACTCAAGCCCTTTTTCAGGATCGCATATAAAGCGGTTCTCATCTCGGATTCGGTCGCTGAGAGGAAAAACTCATCGAAAGGCCTCACCGGTTGAAGGCGGGAGGAAGCGCCTGCATCCCCATATACAACGGCTGCACGGCAGCCGGACTCGATGTAATCTGAAATCGCTGCAGCGCTCGGCATCCGGTTCCGGAAAAACGCCTCGTACCGGTCGCGCTCGCCGCGTATCTCGTCCGCCATGCCGGTTTTCACGATCTGGGTGAGGAACAGACCCCGGTCGCCGCAGGACTGCACCTGCAAGACGCGGTTCCCGCTGAGGCCTCCGCCGAATTCCTTGAGAACGATCACCTCATTGCAGGACCAGAACAGCGCTTTGATGAGCAATTCCTCCGTATCCGTCAAAACGATGTTTTCCGGGAGCGTCAATCTTATGTTGGAAATGATGACGGTACACTCCTGCTCGTTGCCGCTGCAACGGACCAGGATGCTCCCCTTATCCCGGTCTTGGCCCGCTCTTATCCGGATTCCGGCTTTGCCGTCCGGACCGGTTCGGGATGATTTCTCGATGAGGGTCAGGTTCTTCATCCTCAGGGAATAATCGATATCCAGGCCGGCAGCCGGCTTGCCGTTGTCCGAAAAAAAGTGACAATCAACATCCATTTCCGCATGGGGAGGCAGTAAAACCGGATTTGGATTGAATCCAGAGCGGATATTCATGCGCCGGGACCCTCCGCATGTCATCTCAGATCTCATGAACGACCCCGCCGCAAACAGCAAGGCGTCAAAAGATGATTTAAAATATCATACGTCCCAAGTAGCGGGGTATTCGGCCCATCAAAATTAAATTGATTATTTTCAAACAATTTATAATCATTAAAACTAAAAAACAAATAAAATTTGATGCCGATCCTTAAAAATCACCGGAAAATGAGGGCATTTTGAATCTGACGGTGAAAGCACTCCCCGGATCTTGCCCCGGGTTTTGATCCGGGGTAAGAGAGCGGATAGAAATGCCTTTTTCACGGCAGACCGAAGGTTCCACGGCAGTTCGCATCCGGGGCACATCGACCTTACGGTGAGAGCATTCCCCGAGGCGAAGCGCAGGGCAAGCGACTGCATCCCAATGTCATTTCTTTATAGATCGAAGATTCCCCGCCGCGAGCTGCCGAGGCGCTTCAATCTGACGGTGAGCGCGTTCCCCGGTGCGAAGCGCGGGGCTTCATTAAAAAGTTGTAGGATTTGACAATTTTTCGTATGTTTTCATTCATAGGCCAAGCCGGTATTTATTGCAGGACTTCCTCAAAACCGAAGGGATGATAAAACCTCATGAAAAAAACACCTTCAGCAATCCCGCGTGTCAATCCGGACCCCCAGCCTGATCCGTCACCGCCGGCTGAAGCCCGTGGCAGTTCTCCCTCACTATGGTTGTACGCAGCCTTAGTTTTTTTCGCAGTCCTGTTTCTGAGCCTTGCTTTCCGCATGGACCATCGGGACTGGCCGGGTTTCCTAATCAACCTGTCGTCGGAAATCATCGGGGCGCTGATCATTCTGATCCTGGTGGACCGCAGGCTGAGGGACCGGGATGTCCGCCTGCTTCGGGGCTTCAAGGCAACAACGGCCATGACGCTGCGCCGCATGGTTTCCAGGGAAATGCGTCACATCGTTTCCTACGGCCGTATCCTGGATCATCAGCTCGAAGCGATCGAGCGGCCGTATTATCTGCCGCGGCCGGGCCTGGACCACCTGCTTGAAGAAGCGAAAACAATGGGTTTTATCCTGACCGGCGCATCCGGGAGCGGCAAATCCGTGGTGCTTCAGCGTTTCACGAGGCATCAGGTGGAGGATCTGCTGATGCGCCCGGGGACCAGCCCCATCCCCGTGATCGTGCCTTCCAAAAACTGGAAAGATCCGGACGTCACGGAAATCCTGAAGCATACGATTCAAGGCTATCACAATGTGCCGGGGAGGCTGATCGACAAATGGCTGTTACGCGGAAGGCTGATGTGCATTTTCGACTTCGTCGATGAATTGACGGTCAATCCGGATTTGGCCGGGAAAATAGACGATTTCCGCAGATCCTATCCGTTGAACAGGGTGATCGTCTCCACCTGGCCGCTGCGGCTGAAATCAGACTGCCTTCAGGGCCTGAACCGGATCGACGTCCCGGCCTTTACGGCCGATGAAATCAGGCGGATACGGCAGATGCGTTTAAGGGCCTCCGCCTGAAGTTCCAGGTTCAAGTTCCGGAAGCCCCACTTTACGTTAGTCAACAGATAAAACGAAATGCTTCCCAACGACATCCCAGACATCTTCCTTGCTTTGATCGTTGTTATTTTTGGCTTGTTGGCTTTGGCGCTGTCGTTCTTCCGCCTGAAGAGCAGGGACCATTCGCTGCTGTCTATCGGGTTCTTTGCTCTTTTATATGGCATCAGAGGATTGGTCCAGATACCATCCATACAGACCGTTATAGACAGCGGAAATGCCACATGCCCTTATATCATCTCTATCATCACATACCTGATCCCCATCCCCTTTTTTGTATTCATCATTCAAATCTTCGGAAAGGGCAGATATAACCTGGTTGTATGGGCATTACGGACTTTCATCGTGTTTGCGGTAATCGGAATTGCTTCGGATATCCTTCAGGGGAGGCCGTCGACATTCCATTCTTTCAGCCAGATTCTGGTTATTTTCTGCGTAGGCGCCACGATTACCAATCTCTTCAAACCGGATGCGTTGATCATCCGCGAACGGAACGGATTTTTCATCGGTCTGATCGTCTTCCTGCTGTTCGTCATCAATGCCAATCTGGTGGGTTTGGGCGTAGTCCCCTGGCAATGGAACAAGGAGGCGTTCGGATTCATTTTTTTGTTGTTTTGCCTTGGAGCGATTGCGGCTCACCGGTTTTTCGACAATGAGAAAAAGCTTTTAGCCGTTGATCAGGAGATGGCGACCGCCCGCGAGATTCAGTCCCGCATCCTTCCGCGGACGATGCCTTCAATCAAAGGACTGGAAATTGAAGCACGCTATATCCCCATGTCCGCTGTGGCAGGCGATTTCTATGACTTTCTGGTCAAGGACAACCGTATCTGCATCCTTTTAGCCGATGTCTCGGGACATGGTGTGGGGGCAGCGCTGATCGGCTCCATGCTCAAAATCGCCTTCGCCTCCCAGGAACAGAATATGTCGGATCCTGCGCGCGTGCTTCAGGGGATCAACCGGACCCTGCACGGCAGAATTGAAGGCAACTTTGTAACGGCGTGTTGCATTTACATCGATCCCGGAAAAGACATGATATACTATTCGAACGCAGGTCACCCGCCGTCTTTTCTTTTTCGAGAGACCGAATCAGAAATAGACGATTTGACGGGCGAGGGAATCATCCTGGGTCCTTTTCCGGACGCGACCTATAAAAATCTTTCGCTGTCGATCAATAAAAATGACCGTATCCTGCTGTACACGGACGGATTGACAGAGGCACCCAATCCTGCGGGCGAATTATTCGGGGATCAGCGCTTAAAATCCTTTTTGAGAGCACATGCAGATCATCCGGCTTCGCAGTTAATAGACGGATTGTTCGCGCATCTTTACGCCTGGTCGGGTAAAACTCCGCACCAATCGCTCGATGATGATTTGACTGCAATCGTGATAGACATCGGATGCTGATCGCGGCAGGGCTGCCTGGAATGCAATCTCAAGGAGGGGGTCGCCCTCCGATGCAGGAGAAGCCCCAATGGAGATGGGTCCCAAGATTGGAACCATGGGACAATCAGGCCATTTGTGGATTACCAGAGATCTTCTTAGCCCTAAAAAGGTTTTGGCTAAAAGATAGCCGGAAATACGACTATTCTTTTACTACACACCTTTACATCAACCATCACCTTATCACCAGGGTCTGAATCGCGCGGCCCGGTATGGTCACAGGGTAAAACCGTTTGCCCTGTTCGATCTGGAAACTCACCGGCTGGTCTCCCTGGTTCAGCACCGCCAGCGCGATCGATCCGTCCGGATTTTGACAGGCAGTAGCCATCAGTTCTTCGGGCGCCGGGCCCATGCCGATCCGGAACGCCCCGGGCCGGATGAATCTGCTGAAATGCGCCATCACATAATAGAGGGGGGTGTAGTAAACCGTATCCGTCCCCGGATCAGCCAGTACCGGAGCCAAACACCAGTTATTTTTGTGATTGGGCCCGCCCTGAAAATCGAGCACCATGTTCCAGTCGATCCATCCGGTCAGCCAGCTGTTGAGTCCTCCGATGATGTCACAGGCATACCGGTAAACCGGCACATAAGGCGGATGTTTGGACTTGTCCGCTTCCGCGGCCCAGAAAAATCCCCAGTCCGTGGCTTCTTTTTCCCAATACCATTCATCCTGGAGCCAAACCCCGGCCGGTTCATCGTTGCCGACATTGTCGATACAGCCTTCTGTATGCATCAGCATATGCTCCGGATATTTCTCATGAACCGCGTTCAGTGCTTCGGGATACCAGTCCGTCGTGCTGCTGTACCAGTGAACGGCAATACCCCATACCGCATCTGCGACATCAGGATCGTCGAGCATGGCCGCCCATTCTTCAAGTTCATCCCGGTTCTGATCATAAATGAGGATTTTCACGTCCAGACCATCCTTCTTGAATCTGGGGGCCAGATGATCCCTGACAAACTCCGCCTGCGTCTGGGGCGTAAAGATCATGCTTTCCCACTGCCCGCCGTTGCCGAGGGGTTCGTTCTCAACCGTCACGCCCCAGATGGGGATGCCCTGCGCCTGATAAGCCTGAATATATTTGGAGAAATACAATGCCCAGGTCTCATGATATTCCGGCTTGAGCGATCCGCCGAACCAGCCGTTATTGTCCTTCATCCACGGCGGCGCAGTCCAGGGCGAGGCCAGGATTTTAAATCCGCCTCTGGATGCTTTCATCGCAGTCCTGATGAAAGGAACAAGATCATCCATATCTTCCTTGATGCTGAAATGGATGAGCGCTGAATCGCCGGGGATAATATCATAGGCATAGGTGCTCAGGGAAAAATCGCAGCTGTTGATGTGCGTGCGCGTGAGGCTGTATGCCGCGCCGTCTGGGCCGAAGTAGTTACGGATCACATCCGCCCGTTTCGCATCGCTCAACTGATCGAGTACGCAGGCCGAGGATTCCGTGAAAGCCCCGCCGAAACCCACAATCTGCTGGTATCGCTGTTCAGGATCAACTACGATTGTTGTTATTTTGGGATCCTGGATTCCTGTTCCTGAAACACTTCCCTTGTCAGCCAGCTTGTCACCGGACTGGGATGTCTGATAAATCCGAAGCGTCCCGGATGCCCGGGAACACGACAGAAGAACCGCGATGGACAGAATGAAAAAAACGTGGGCAGACTTTTTCATCAATGCACCTCTGTTTGACAGCTCATTTTGATCACCTCCGGGAGGTTTTTAACCTCCCGGAGGTGATGAAGTATCGAAATGCCGCCCGGCAATTGATGGGGACGCATGAAAACTCACACCTGCCGTATCTTCTCATCACTGTTGTAACCCCCATCCCCGACCGGCTTCAGCTTCTCGAGCCAGATTTGTTCGAGCAGGGTCAGTTCATCATCGAGATTGAAGTTCTCGTCATCCTTGACTTTGACGGTCTCCAGTATTTCAAAAACGAACTGGCCCGGGCCGAAGGCGTTCCAGTCCCTCTGCATGGCCTTGTTAAAATGGCTCCCGACCGTCAGCATGAACCGGTTCCGGTTCAATGAACCGTCGAGGTTCAGGCTGCTGCCCAGAAAAACCTTTCCGTTCGCCGTGTTTTTGACCTGGAATACCCCGGCCGGTTTTCGTCTTTCCTTGTATTCTCTGAGAATGTCTTTTCTGGACTTCATCCTGGAGCCTCATGCGGCGGATGATAATGGACGTAAACGCGGCGCAGCATGCCGATGCCCCGGT
>JAFGEX010000332.1 GCA_016931355.1 bacterium | reverse complement strand
TTTATGGCCAATGCAGGCGGTGCCTGGGATAACGCGAAAAAGTACATCGAGGAAGGCCACCTGGGAGGCAAAGGATCCGAAGCGCATAAGGCTGCGGTCATCGGGGATACGGTGGGGGATCCTTTTAAGGACACTGCCGGGCCCAGCCTGAACATCCTCATCAAGCTGATGAGCATGGTCTCCATCGTGGTGGCGGGTCTGACTGTGGCCTTTTCCATACTTTGATTTTCAGGCAGATACAGTGTGCGGGGCCGGCCTCTCCGGCCGGCCCTGTTCAAAAAAAAGAATCAGCCACCCGCTTTCCCTGATGCAGATCCGTCCCGGTCCAAGCGATTTCTTGATGTTCCACAAACCCAAAGGCGTCATTGTGACCCGACGGGACGAACGGAACCGTAAATCCGTTTATGACGTTCTTCCAGCATGGGTCTATACTGAAAGGTGGATGCCGGTCGGCAGACTGGACCGCGATACACGGGGTCTTCTCCTTTTGACGAACCGCGGTGACATGATCGACAGGCTGACCCGGCCCCATGCCTGTTTGAAAAAATACGAGGTATGGGTGCGCGGCCATGTTCAGGACTGGAATCTGAAAAGCCTCCTGGACGGTTTGGCATCCCGCGGAGAAATTTTGCGGGCTGTGCACGCCGAGAGAATCGGGGCTGCGGGCTCACGGTCCAGACTTCTGATCTCGCTGGACGAGGGCAGAAACCGCCACATACGCCGGATGATGGCCCTGATGAAAGATCCCGTGACCGGCCGCTCCTTCAAGGTCATGGATCTCAAACGCATCGCCTTCGGTCCGGTCAGGCTCGATATTCCGTCAGGGCAATGGAGATTTTTAACACCAGGTCAGGTGTCGGCTCTGATCTGCGAGACTGAGAGGCCGTCTCAGCGGGTTTTATCCGGCGATACGAAATCCTTCAATCGGAGACGAAGCCGTACTCCCGTTCCAAGAAAGGGCCCTCTGGTCATCCGGCGATCTTGAATCTGTCGGAAAATGCATTTCCCGCGGCTTGCCGCGGTGTAAGCGAGCGAGTAAACGACCGACCGCGCAGCGGGCGGCTTCATCGGCGGCCTTCGGACGACTATTTAAAAAGGCGCTTAATGCACCGACTCGTTTAGTACCTGATCATCCTGTGCGGAGCATGGGATTCGAAGGTCAATCCAATGTCTTCTTTACAGATCGAAGATTCCCCGGCAGCGAGCTGCCGGGTTACTTCAATCTGACTGCAATTGTCTTCTCCGGCTGCACGCAGCCGGATATGCGTGAGAATCCAAATGTCGTTTTCCCGGCGGATCGAAGATCCGTGAGCAGCCGGGAAACTTCTGTTTTTGCGAGCGCCGTCTTTTTCGGCCCGCTGCCGGTGGAGGGCAATCCGCGGAGGCAATTCCGATGTTCAAATGGAATCATGGGGAGGAGAACAAATGAAAAAGGCCGTTTTCGGTATCATTCTCATCCTGGCGTTCAGCCGGGTGCAGGCCCAGGACAGCCTGAGCTGGATGATACGTTTCAACACAGGCGTTACCAATCCCGTTTCGCCGAAATCCCTGGCTGAAACGCATATCCCGGGCTTCAATGTCGGACTGGCCCTTGGAAAACCGGTTTCACGATCCGTGCAGATTTTCGGGCATTTACAGTTCAATCAACTGGCCCTGGACAGGAGGGGAGCGGAAGCCAACCTGAATTTGGAAGGATACGAGCTGAAAAAAGGCAATGCCTCAGCCCTGACCGGTATGGCCGGATTGAGAAAATCCTTTCTTCCGGGGGCAGGAAAATCCCTGACCGCCTCCGTTTCTATGGAAGCGGGGTTCTTTCATCTCTCGCGCCAGGACCTGATCGAATCCGGCGAAGAAGAGAGGGTCATCTCTACAGGCGGCTCCGAGACCGCATTCGGACTGGAGATCGGATTGGCTCTGGATCACGCCCTGGATGTGCATTCCTCATTTTTTATTGAATTGAAACCCTCGATCGGGTGGACCCGGACGGAGGCCACGTTCATCATCCCGGTGCAATTCGGCCTGGCGATTCTGCTGTTCTGACCTGGAAACGGCCGGGGCGATCGTGAAAGCGCTTGACTTTCAACCCTGCCTTTTATAAATTATTTGGCTTTTTCAGCCACCCTAGCTCAGATGGTAGAGCAGCTCACTCGTAATGAGCAGGTCGTCGGTTCAATTCCGACGGGTGGCTCAGCGTTGAAAAGAGGTTTTGACTTTCCCGGAAAGGACATGATGAAGAAGGCGCTGCTGGCAGGATGTCTGATGATCGGGTGCTGTCCCATCCTCGCAGGCGGAAGCGGTTTCCCTCTGATGAGGATGGAACCTGGAGCCCGCCTGACCGCCATGGCCGGCGCATTCACGGCCGTACCCGCGGATCCTTATGGATTGAACTGCAATCCCGCAAGCTTGAGCGGGATGCAGGAACGCCTCGCCTCACTGACCTATACGGATTATTATTTAGATCTTCAAATGGGTTGGCTGGGTTACTGCCATCCCATGACGGAAATCGGGACTCTTTCCGCGTCGATCCTTTACCTGAATTACGGCGAAATGCAGAGAACGGATATACTGGGAGGGAATCTCGGTTCCTTCTCAGCCTCTGATATGATGTTGACGCTCGGACTGGCCCGCTCGTTCAGGGAAAACTGGGCTTACGGATTGACCCTGAAAATGGCCCGCTCCCAGGTTGCCGAATTTTCATCCGAAGCCCTGGCCTGTGATGCGGGCCTGATTCTCCATGTGCCGGGTCAACTGATGCATGCCGGTCTGGCCGTGCGCAACCTGGGCACCAGTCTGTCCAAATTTGACCAGATCCGAGAAAATCTGCCCCTGACCTACCGTGCCGGAATTTCAAAACAACTCGCCCATCTGCCTCTTGTTTTTAATGTTGATCTGATCCGTTATCATCACAACGCGGCCAGGACTCTGATGGGTTTTTACTGGGCGTCAGGCGGCGAATTCACGCTTTCCGAGCACGTCAAATTCCGTTTCGGATACCATTCCAGGGGATCGGACCAGCGCTTGACAGAGGGGAACGATCGTTTTTCAGGCGCCTCTCTCGGATTTTCGGTCCGGGTGCGTGGATTGGTCTTCGATTATGCCAGTGTTTTTTCAGGCCCTTTGAAATCCGTCAACCATTTCACGTTTTCCGCCCGGATTTAAATTTACCTATTCCCGAGCCCTCCCCGCAGACTGATCAGCCCTTGCACATTTAACTAAAAATTCGTAATTTAATTCCGTTTCAAAACAGGCGGATCATGTGAGATTGTTCTGCTTTACAGCCCTTTTAGTCCTTGCTTTCAACCAGGCTTCCGCTTTCGGCGGCGAAGGTGACAGTCAGCCTTTCCATGAAGCCTTGACGATCTTTCACAAGACTGAACAGGAGAAGCTGGCCGGGGAAATCCGCGCCATTTTAGAGGAAAATTGCGGACGCATCATCCTGTATCTCGGAATGAACGATTGCCCGGGCGTTTCGATATGGATCGCGGATTCCCCGGATGAGTTCCAGCGCTTGACACGGGGACAGCTCCCGGAATGGGCCGGTGCAGCCTGCGATCCGTCTCTCGCCGCAATATACCTTCAGGGCTGGAGGGGATGGGATATGGACCGTCTGGAAGAGGAAGTCCTTCATGAATACAGCCATGTGGCGCTCGCCCGGGCGGTTCTGAATCGCCCCCTGCCCAGGTGGCTGGATGAGGGATTCGCCCAATTGCAGGCCAGAGAAATTTCTTTGGACGGAGCCGTGGCCATTGCAAGATCCATTCTGTCCGGCAATCTGATCAGGCTGGCCGATATTGAAGAACTCCTCGCTTTTCCGAGGCAGAAGGCAACGCTGGCCTATCGGTTGTCCTATGAGGCGGTTTTCTATCTGCATCAGCTGGCGGGTCCGGCAGGCTTCGCTTCCATGGTCCGGAGGATCCGGCAGGGCCATGATTTGGAGCATGCCATACGTCTTTCGACAGGATTGGAATGGAACCGCTTCGAATCGTCCTGGAACGAACGGCTTCGCAGGACGTACCGGTGGTACATTCTGCTCGATTATCCTTTTGTGTTCGGCGCATCAATTCTGGTTCTTCTGGCATCCGGATTCCTGCTGACGAGGATTCGGAACCGCAGAAGGATGCAGGCATGGAATGAGGCAGACACCCTTGTCCTACCCAAAACGTAAAGCCCTGCGCTACAGCCTTGAGACATCCCTGCTCCTCGCCTGTATGCTGGCGGTGAACCTGATGTCCCATGAGACGGCCCTGAAAATCGCAGACGCGGCGGGATGGATTCTTTTTCATGTATTGAAGATCAGGCGTCGGGTCACCCTGGACAATATTGCATGGGCTTTTCCGGACAGATCCGAGAAAGCAAGAAGAGAGATCGCACTGGGCGCCTACCGCAACATGTGCCGCACCGCTTTCGAATTCATCCTTTTTCCTCAAATGAAACTCGAGCATCTGATCTCACGCTCCAGTTTCAGAGGGAAGGAACTCCTGGACGAGGCCCTGGCAGAAGGCCGCGGCGCCGTGCTTCTGACCGGCCATTTCGGAAACTGGGAATGGTTTGGAGGATATCTCAGCCGCATGGGTTATCCGGTTTCATTTCTGGTCAAGGAGCAGCACAACAAGGCCACGGACAGGATCATGAACCGCATCAGGGCGCAATCCGGCGCCGAGATCATCTATCTGGGCATGGCGGTGAGGGAAGTGCTGCGGGCCCTGAGGCGGAACCGGTTTGTCGCCATTGTGGGCGATCAGGACGCGGGCCCGGGTGGAATCATGGTCGATTTCTTCGGAAGGCCCACATCCACGGCCCAGGGGGCGGCTCTTTTCTCCTTGAAAACAGGGGCCCCGGTTCTTTTCGGATATGGGATCAGGACCAGGAATGGGAGGCATGCTTTTTTCGGAGAAAGACTGAAGATAGGCCGCGAAACAGGGACGGGTCCGGAAGCGGTTCGGCCCCTTCTCCAGGCGTATTCCGCCAGGCTTGAATCCGCGATCCGGGCGCATCCCGAGCAATGGTTCTGGATGCACCGGCGTTGGAAGTCCAGTCCGGAACCCCCGCAGACGGTGTAGAACAATGGCGGTGCATCGAAAAATTTTAATAGCCCAAACGGCATTTCCCGGAGATGTCATTTTGGCCCTGCCGCTGGCTACGGCCTGCAGGAAACATTTCCCGGAATCGGAAGTGCATTTCCTGGTCACTCCGGATGCAGCTGGCCTTTTGAAGAATCACCCCCATGTTGACCGGACATGGACTTTTGACAAGAACGGGAAAGAAAAAGGATGGCCGGCCCTGCTGCGTCTTCAGGCTTTGCTTAAAAAGGAGTCGTTTGATCTGGCGCTTGTCCCGCATCGATCCTTCCGTACAGGCGTTTTGCTCAAAGGTGCCTCCATTCCGGAAAGGATCGGTTTCGGCAAGGGGGGAGGGCGTCTTTTTCTGACCCGGCGCGTCCCCTATTCAGAATCAATTCACGAAGTGGAGCGGAACATCGACCTGATTCGGGGCCTGGGCATACCGGCCGGGGCCTCGCCCCCTGTTCTTTTTCCCGGCAGGGAGGAAAAAATGCGAATAGACCGGTTTTTACTCGCGCATCATCTGAAAACAGCCAGGAAGCTGTTGGCTTTGGCTCCCGGTTCCGCCTGGCCGACCAAGAGATGGCCTCTCTACGGATTTTTGGAAGTGGCTGCGCAGATGCATCACAGGTACGGCATAAAGAGTTTCGTGATCGGCGGGCCGGCTGAACGGGAAATGGGTCTCAGGATGGAGAGGGATTTGCCGGATGCCGTGGTCTCGGCAGCCGGGACTTTCTCGCTGCTGGAATCCGCGGAATTGATACGCAGATGCCGCGTTCTGGTATCGAACGACAGCGCTCCAGCCCATATGGCAGCGGCAGTCCGTGTGCCCGTGATCTCCCTTTTCGGGCCCACTGTACCGGAATTGGGGTTTTATCCTTTCGGGGGGAACCATACGATTCTGCAGAAGAGGCTTTCCTGCCGGCCCTGCGGTGTCCATGGCGGAAACAGATGTCCGTTGCGTCATTTCAGGTGTATGCGGGACATCCATCCGGGGGAGGTGATCGCAGCCTTGAAGCGGGTGATCGAATGACAGTCCATCAGCCTGAGATACGGAAGGATATCCTTGCCGGGACAACGCTGGCGGAAACCGTGGAAAGGCTCAAACAGGGCGGCGTGATCGCCTATCCCACCGAAACCGTATACGGTCTGGGCGTGGATCCTGATCAGCCGGAGGCGGTACGGAGGCTTTTTCAATTGAAGGGCCGGTCTCCGTTGAATCCGGTATCCCTTTTGATTCCCTCCATCGACCGCCTGAAGGATCTGACGCATCAAATAAGCGCCAGGGCCCGTGTGATGATGGACAGATACTGGCCTGGCCCATTGACATTGCTTTTTTCAGCAACCCGGGCGGTTCCCGAATCCGTGACCGGCGGTACGGGCAGAATCGGCGTCCGGATATCCGGGAATCCTTTCTGCGCTGCGCTTCTTGTGAGATGGGGCGGATTGCTGGTGTCCACAAGCGCCAATCCAAGCCTGAAGCCGCCGGCAATGACCGCCGCAGAGGTCTGTCGATATTTCAGACAGGGTCTGAGCCTCGTTTTGGATGGAGGCCGCGCGGACGGGATGCCCTCGACCGTTCTGGATGTATCCGTTGATCCCCCCTGTCTCATTCGCGAAGGCAGTATCAACCGGTTTATGATTGAGGCGGCTATTGGTCCCATCGAAAAAAAACAATAACTATCATGTATTATTGGTGTGTACAGGAAACATCTGCCGTTCTCCGTTCGCCGAGGCTGTTCTGAAATCCCTTGTTGCGGACGATGCCGGGTGCGGAATAACCGTTGAATCTGCAGGAATCGGCGGTTTCGAGGGCAATTCGCCGACGGACCTGGCGCTGATTGCAGCGGCGGAGCAAGGGCTGCGCATGGAGGACCATCTGAGCCGTCCACTGACAAAGGAACGGCTGGGCCGGGCGGATCTGATTTTAACCATGGAAAAGGCGCAGCGCAATTGGATTGTCAGAACATGGCCGGAAAGCGGCGCCAAAACCCATATGCTGAAAAATTACGGAAAATCAGGCCCGGAAGAGGATATCGAGGATCCGATCGGCATGGATCTGGATTATTACAGGGCCTGCTTCCAGGAAATCGTCCGGGAAGTCAGGCGGGTATTTCCCCTGATCCGGTCCGCCGCAAGAGCGGGAGATCGGGGATGACCGGATGAGGCGGGAACTGCAGCGTATTCTGGTCGTGCGCACGGACAGGATGGGCGACCTGTTGCTGACGCTTCCGGCTGTCACGGCAATCCGCAGGAAATTCCCCGGAGCCTTTTTGGCCATGCTGGTGCATTCCTCCATGCGGGAACTGGCGGAACATTGTCCGGACCTGGATGCGGTCATCACCGACGGGCCCGGGGATTCCGGATGGAGGCGTTTTCCGTCCTTTGTCGAAAAAATCAGGAAAGAAAGATTTGATGCGGCATTGATCATGCATCCCACATTCCGCCTTGCAGCTGCAATGCTGCTGGCCGGAGTCCGCCGCAGGATCGGAACCGCGTACCGGTTCTACTCTTTTCTGTTCAACAGGCCCATCCGGGAGCACCGCAAGTACGCTTCGCGACATGAAGCGGAGTTCAACCTCTCACTCGCAGCAGATCTGGGAGCGGACATCAGCGATCCTGAATTCCGCCTGTTCATCCCCGATCAC
>JAFGEX010000331.1 GCA_016931355.1 bacterium | reverse complement strand
GGCCAGGGCGTGCGCATGGGCAAGCAGTATTCCGCAGACAACTCGGCGTTTTTCGCCAATTGCGAGCTATTCCACGGGGAAGGTTGTTCCGTGTTCGCAGGCCCCTATACAGTCACCCATCACAAATCCACGCTTCTCATCGCCGGCTTTTTCTCGTTCTACAACGCAGGCAGCGGATCGAATCAGAGCAATCACATGTACAAGCTGGGGCCGGTTCACCAGGGCATCCTGGAACGCGGTTCCAAAACCGGCTCGTTCAGCTACATGCTCTGGCCCACGCTGGTCGGGCCTTTTTCGAACGTTATCGGCAAGCATCACAACAGCTTCGACGCCTCGGATTTTCCCTTTTCGCTCATCCAGGAGGAAAACGGAAAGACGGTCGTGGCCCCTGGTATGAACCTGTGCACCGTGGGAGTACGCCGCGACGGCATGAAATGGCCGGCCAGGGACATTCGGAAGGATGAACGCCTGGACCTGATACATTTTGACGTGTTCTCCCCCTATACAGCCGGAAGGATGAAAAAGGCGGTCGAAAAGCTGAAGGACCTGCAGGTCAAGGCTGCCGGGAGCGAATTCGTGATGGTCAAAGGGGCGTTCGTGAACCGGCTGATGATGCGCACAGGCATCAAATACTACGAGATGGGCCTCCGGATCTTCATCGGGCAGAACCTGATCCGGTATCTGGAAGGCCTGCCTTCAGATGCTTCGATGCAACAGGTACGCCGTGGACTGGAGAACCGTTTCAGCGGTTCCCTGCCGGACTGGGCGGATGTAGCCGGCCTGTTCGTGCCCATGGACAGTCTGGAATCCCTGATCTCCGACGCAGAGGAGGGACGCATCTTTGGGCTCGAGGATTTCCAGACACGCTTACGGGAACTGCACGGATCCTATGACAGGGAAACCTTGGCCTGGTGCGCCGCATTCCTGGCCGGTCATTTGAAAGTAGAGGTATCCCAGCTCACGGCCGGTCATCTGAAAGGTTTGATAGAGGAATGGAAGGCTGCGGCGCTCAAGCTGAACAATCTCATTCTTCAGGATGCGGCCAAGGAATACGGAAACGTGTCCATGATCGGTTACGGCAGGGACGGATCCGAAGAGCAGCAAAAAGCCGATTTCGAGGCTGTCCGGGGCAATCCGGAGACCAATGGATTCATCCGGTCCGTCCGGGAAGAGTCCCGGCGCATTGAAGAGACTTCGGACAGAATCCTGAAATTCCTGGACGGTCTGGCCTGAGCGACTGAACTTCTCACTTCCCTATCGAAGCGCCCCGGCAGAGTTGCCGGGGCGCTTCGATGCTTTTCTTTCCGGAGTTGATGGATATCCACAGGGAAGGCGCTCGCTCTCAGGTTTTCGATCCGGAACATTTCCGCATTCCTGAAGGAATCTGCCTCCACCTGTGCGACATCCCTCTCTCTTTTTGAAAGTCCATCCCTGAAGGCCCAAAATTCCGCATTTTCGGCTGCACTGAAAAAAACGTGAAACATTTCCGATTTCAATCCATATCCTGAAATAGGTTTTTTCCTTCATCCGATTTCAGCAGTAAACCGGTTTGGGAGGCGTCATGTACAAAACATTTTTCAGGACGGCTTTATTGAGCCTGGCGGTTCTGACCGCGGGATGCAGCGTGCGCATCAACAGGAACATCCGCATACCGGACGGGACACGGTCCGGTTCGGAAAAAATGACCATCAACGGCCATATTGAAGTCGGCGATCATTGTGAGCTGCGCGGTTATTGCCGAACCGTCAACGGGGAAATCACCGTCGGACGGCAGTCCCATGTCGCCGGACTGCAAACCGTGAACGGCGGAATCAGGATCGGCCCTGAATCCAGGATACGCGGGAATGTGGAATCCGTGAACGGCCCCGTATCCTGCGGATCGGGCGTGGAGGTGGCCGGGCGCATACGGACGGTCAACGGCGGAATGAATTTGACCCATGCGACCGTGAAAAAGGGCCTCCATACCCATAACGGAAACATTTCACTTGCAGATTCCAGCATGGTCACGGGCGATGTGGTTGTGTACAAGAGCAAGGGCTCTCGTCAGAGGCCCCGCCGGTTGGAAATCTGCCTTACGGACGGGTCTGTGATCGAGGGGGACATCCGTGTCCTGGATCCGAACCTTTCCGTGGAGGTTTTCCTGCATTCCGGCGGAGAGGTCAAGGGCCGCGTGGTGAATGCCAGGATCGTGGAGGATGGAACAGTCGAATGAGTCAGCATGGAAATGGACATTGAAATCTGCTCGGTAAAACCAGGGGAGAGTCCCTTCTAAGCGCCTGATGTCCACTATTCTGATGCCGTTGAAATAAAATGTAAAACAGGTGATGATCCGATCCTGACCGGATGCCGCCCTTTTAAATGAATTTT
This sequence comes from bacterium, assembly GCA_016931355.1. Classification (GTDB taxonomy): domain Bacteria; phylum Zhuqueibacterota; class QNDG01; order QNDG01; family JABMRT01; genus JAFGEX01. The sequence goes on along the minus strand of JAFGEX010000331.1, from coordinate 4,083 downwards.
CTTGACATTCCAGGGGGATTTTATTATTTTTTAAATAATTAAACGGGGAGAAGATGGCCGAGATATCCTATCAGGAATTGATCATCACCTGCGAGGCGTGCAAAACCGTGCAGAAATTTCCGGTCTCCTCGTATGCGGAATGCGAGAAGGTGTTTCAGTCCTTCCATTGCCCGAACGGCTGCGGCCGCAACCTGTACAGTTTCTTTACGATCGGACATCTCAGAAAAAAGGCGGTCACCCAAATTACACCTTGACAAAGTGAAGAAATTTGTTAAATTATCCTGACTTAAACGCGGGAATAGCTCAGTTGGTAGAGCGTCACGTTGCCAACGTGAATGTCGCGGGTTCAAGTCCCGTTTCCCGCTCCAGGGCGGCGTAGCCAAGTGGTAAGGCGGAGGTCTGCAAAACCTCTATTCAGCGGTTCGAATCCGCTCGCCGCCTCAGGAAAGGTATGACAGCCGGGATGGCGGAATTGGTAGACGCAAGGGACTTAAAATCCCTTGTCCTTTTTAGGACGTGCCGGTTCGATTCCGGTTCCCGGCACCCATTCAGAGACATTGAAAAATGCCCACCAGCCGGTGGGTTTTTTTTTCATCAATCCAGCACGGGGGTATCCTGTTCAAGGCCTGTATTTTTGATATGGACGGCGTGATCGCAGACAGCGAGCCCATCCACTGCCTGTCCGAGCAGCAGGCGCTGGAGCCATTCGGGATCACGCCCACACTGGAAGAACTGCAGGCCAATACGGGGACCGGCGCAGACGTCCTGCTCAAGCGTTTCATCGAGCGTTACAGGCTGAAAATCACGCTGGAGGATCTCCGGAACAGGCTCCGGCTCCGCCTCGAGGAAAATTTCCGGAATTCCGTCCGTCCCATCCCGCATGCGCTGGAATTGATCCGGAGCCTTCATGGCGCAGGCATGCGACTGGCGATCGGTAGCAGTTCGGACCGGAGGCTGATCGACCTCGTCATGGCCCATTTCGAAATCATCCCTTTTTTCGATGCGATTGTCAGCGGGGAGGATGTCCTGAACACCAAACCTGCTCCCGACATCTTTCTGGAAGCGGCCCGGCGGCTCGGTTGCAGGCCTGCGGAATGCATCGTGATCGAGGATTCCAAAAACGGCGTTCTTGCCGCAAAACAAGCGGGCATGGCCTGCATCGGTTTTGTCAGCCCCAACAGCAGGAGCCAGGATTTGGGCCGCGCGGATTGGGTGATTGATGATCTGGCCCGCCTGGATCATCAGATCCTCTCCGGGATGCCGGGGACCGCATTCCCGCAAACCGGATCCCCTGCAGGAAAGCCGGATGCACAGGGATAGGAATTCAAAAATCCTGGTCAGGCCCGCGTGGGTGCAAAAATCGAATTTCCTTACCCAACGGCGGGCATGCCGGGCCTGCGCACGGTCTCAGAGAGCCGCTGCTCCGAAAAGAGGATATCTATTTTTTCGGTTTCATTTCTTAAATATTGAATGTAAATTGCCTGAAGCGGATGAACCGGCTGTCCACCGGAAAATAATCGGGGTTTTTCATGAATCTGGAAAAAACGTTTATCGAAATATTTAAGAACGCGCCCGAAATCAAGGCCCGGGCCCCGGGCCGCGTCAACCTGATCGGTGAACATACGGATTACAACGACGGTTTCGTGATGCCCATTGCCATTCACCATGAAATCGTCATACTGGCCTGCCCCCGCCGGGACAGGCTCGTACGCCTCCATTCCGTGGGATTCGGCCAATCTTCCTCCTTCTCCCTCGACAAACCCATCGAGAAGGATCCGGTTCATCCCTGGAGCAATTATGAGCGCGGCGTTTTCTCCGAATATCTGAAAAGGGGCATTGTGCCGGGCGGCGCGGACATGCTCATCTACGGCAATGTGCCGGTCGGGGCAGGGCTTTCCTCTTCCGCTGCCGTGGAAATGGCCACCAGCCAGGCGGTCAAAGGCCTGAACGGACTCGACCTGTCCGGCATCGACATGATCAAACTGTCCCAGGACGCTGAAAACAAATTCGTGGGAATGAACTGCGGAATCATGGACCAGTTCATCTCCTGCATGGGGGAAAAGGGAAAGGCCCTGTTTCTGGATTGCCGGAGCCTGGAATACGAGCTGATCCCATTTCCAAGTGATACCTACACCGTGGTCATCATGAACACCCGGGTGAAACGGGAACTCACCGGTACGGAGTACAACGAGAGGAGAGGCCAGTGCGAGGAGGGTGTGCGTCTTCTCGGCCGGAAGGTCAGGGGAATACAGGCCCTCCGGGACGTGGAAATCAATGACTTCAACATGAACAAGGCGGTTCTCCCGGAGAAGGTGAGGATGCGCTGTGAGCATGTGATCAAGGAAAACGCGAGGGTGAAGGCCTTTGTCGGCGCCTTAAAAGACAGGGATTCGGAGAGGATGGGGCTGCTCCTGACGGATTCCCACAAGAGCCTCCGGGATTTGTATGAGGTCAGCTGCAGGGAACTGGACATTCTGGTGGACATTGCGATGGCTGTCAAGGGAGTTGTGGGTGCGAGAATGACCGGCGCCGGTTTCGGGGGCTGCGCCATTGCAGTCGTCGAAAAAGGCAGGGAAAAGGATCTGGAGGAGGCGGTTCTGAAAATTTATCCCGAGCAGACCGGAATCATACCTGAGATCTACATTTCGGAGCCGGCTCAGGGTGCAGGAATAGAAAAACTAAAATAGAAAACCGTAACAGAGGCAGCTTCCCTGCGGTTTGCCGTTCATCTGTCTCCGGCCGGTGTGAACCGCGACGTCTCTTCAAAAAGCGTTGCAGGCCTGCAATCGGCTTTCAGCCTGCAGCAGGCCGGGGGATTTTAAATCTGACAGCGGGCGCATTCCCCTAAGGCAAGCCGCGGTGTAATCGAGCGAATCCAAAAGGTTTCTTCCATACAGATCGAAGATTCCCCGCTGCGCGCTGCCGGGGAGCTTCGATGCTGCCACTCCATCCCCGGGGGCCAATTTTCAGCCATGGCGGTTTCCCGAAAAACAATTTCCATCCGGGATATTCAAATCAATCCTGCATTCCGGTTTTCTTCGGAACGGGAAACAGGGCTTCTCATTGCTTCGATACGGGAGAGCGGTATTCTGTCCCCGCTGCTTGTGCTGGAGGATGCTCCCGGTTCAATCAGTCTTCTCGCCGGATTCAGCCGGTTTCATGCCGCTGCGGATCTGGAGCTTCGCGAGGCACCCGTGCGTGTTGTTTCGCATGGGGAGGACAGAGGCAGGGCCTTCTATGAAGCCCTGCTCGAACATCTCTGCCTCAGAAGCCTGAATCTGATGGAGAAGGCGCGCGTCCTGCGCATCATGGAGTTGCTGGGCGTACGGGATGCGCTCCGGACGCTTTTTCTGGAGCTCCTCCGGATACCGGATCAGCATCCGGTTCTAAAGTCCTTTCAATCCCTGGTTGCCTCACCGGCCCCGCTGCAAAACTTTATCGAGCTCCATCAGCCCCCATTGAAAATGGTGGAACCGCTCCTGGAATGGGATCCGGAGGATCTGATTCTCCTGATGCGTCTTGCGGACGCTTTGCAGCTGCGGCCTGTGGAACTTCTTGAAATCGCCGGTCTAGCCAGGGAGGCAGCCGTCCGCGACGGGATATCGGTCGCGTTTTGCCTGGAGGAAGCCGGCCTCCGGGAATTTCTCGATACAGGAAATCCTCTTCAGCGGGACCGGAAAATCCAGATCCTGAAACAGAAGCTGCATTTGAAACGCAGTCCCAGGCTGTCGGGATGGAATCAGGAACTGGAGAGAATGAAAGCATCCAGCATGCCGCCGCAGGGTACGGAGATTCTCTGGGATAAAACCCTGGAAAGGCCGGGCCTGGAAATCCGTTCATTGCTTCGGAAAAAAGCGGATCTGCAGCGTCTGTCCGAATGGCTGGACTCAGAACAGGTTCAGCGGGCCCTGGACGACATGTTTTCGGTAGCGGGATGACGGGCGCCGAAGCCAAATCGGTCCGTGCCGCTGATCCCGCATCCGCCATCCGGTCCATCTGGGTCGATGAGACTGCGCTTGATTTTCCATTGACACGGCGTGTACTCCGGAACGCCGGTTCCATACCGGTCGAGATACTTGCATC
>JAFGEX010000033.1 GCA_016931355.1 bacterium | reverse complement strand
TGATGCACGCCGCCGGACAGTGCGCTTTCCGCCCGGGCATGGACAACCGATCCGTTTGGACCCGCAGCAGGCGTGCGCACACGGAACACGACTGCGGATCCGTCCTGCGCCAGGGTGAAGTTTCTTTCCGCATTCCCCCTGGACAGGGTCACAATGCGCGCAGGGCCCTTCTGATCCAGGGAAGCGGTTCGAACGGCGGCTTCAACGGAAAATTGCTTGCTTTTCTTCACTGCCGCCGTCCATCCCGGCAGAGGACCCCCGGCCGTAAAACAGCCTCCCTGCAGGGCGACGCCTGAAGGATGAAGCCAGGAAAAAGGTCTTTTGCCTGTCAGAAGGACATCCGGCCGGCCATAGGCATGGGCGGCATCACCGCCTTTCTCGGAAAACGGAATCGCTGCAAAGGCTCCCAGCCTTTCCCGGACAGCGAGTCCGCTCCCATCGAATCCTTCCCTCAAGATGCGCAGAACCTCCCGGTCCCGAAGCGCCCGGTCATACAGGGCTGCGCCGTGCAGTTCTCCGTACCACGGCCTGTCCCCTGTTGTTTCATTTCCCAGTGTCAAAACGAAGGCGTCATTCCAACCGGAGGCATCATTTTGGAATACCGGTTTCAAGAGAGCGAAAACAGTCAGTGCGGCGCAACAAACCGGGGCCGCGATTCGAAAAAGGAGGGAACGGTAAATCAGGGAACGGCACCCCTCCGGAATCCAGAAACGCGACCGGGCCAGCCCGCAACCGGCTGCTGTCCCGAGCGTATTGGCCATGAGATCGGATATCGATGTCGCGCGAGGCAGGAAGAATTGCGCGGATTCGATATACAGGCTGAACAGAAATCCGGCGAAGACGACCCAGGCAAACGAGGCGGATTGATGTCGATCCGCAGCGCGCGGCCGGGAATTTTCGATCTGCCGGGATAAGGCGCCGGCACTCCGCATGTCCTGGAGCAGGCCGCGGGATTTGCGCCCGCCGGCGGATTGAAGCTCCCCGCCGCAAGCGGCCGGGAATCTTCGATCTGTAGGGAAAACGACATTTCTATTCGCTCGCTTACCCCGGGGCAAGCCCGGGAGAATGCGCTCGCTACCAGATTCACGCAAAAACAGGCGCTGCACCGCTGCGCCGAATGGAAGAAAAAGAAGGATATTGGCGATCAGGTCCCCGGGTTTGGAATGTAAAAAAAAGGATTGAAAACCCAATCTGCGGATGGTTTCCTGCTTATCATGAATCTGAGAGAAGGAAAATTCGAACGGCGACAGGGTGAGCGTGCAGACCAGCGCAACATAAAAAAGGACAAACGGCCATGCGCCGCCCTGCAATGGATCTCTGAAACGGTCGAAAAAACGCATCCTGTCCTTCTTCATCCTTTTATACGCACGGCCATGGGAGCCACCTGCAAGCGCAGAAAAACGAAACCGGCGGCAACATCAACCATCCCTTGACATCCTTCGAATAAGAATGTATATTGTTTTTACACTTTCTCCGGGATGAGAGATGAAAAATCCTTTGTCCAAGCTGGTCGTTGTGGGAGACCGCGTTCTCATCGAACCCGAGGCAGGGAGAGAAAAAACCTCCGTCGGCCTCTATCTCCCGCAGACCGTTTCCGAAAAAGAGACGGTGCGGGCGGGTCTCATCGTAGCCGCAGGCCCGGGTATGCCGATGCCGGATCCCAATTCCATGGGTGACGAACCCTGGAAACAATCCCTTCCTGTACAGCAGGTCCGGTACCTGCCCATGCAGGCCCAGGTCGGGGATAAGGCCATATTCCTGCAGAAAGCGGCTGTTGAGATACAATACAACGGCAGAACCTATCTGGTTGTGCCCCAGTCCGCATTGCTCGTACTCTACCGCGATGCCGAACCGGATGATTATTGAAGGCTGCCGCCGGACGGAGCGAACCGGCAATGCCCCCCTTATGAAAAAGGCCTCGGATGGAGGCCTTTTTCGTTTCCAGTCCGCGGTTCAAAACGTTTCTTCCGGACTCATCATCTGCTCCTGAAGTTTCCTCTGATCCTCCCGCGTCTGGCGGATGCGTTTCAAGGCTTCCAGATAAAGCTTGTTCTGTTTCAACGCGATGGCCTTTTTATAGTATCCCTCGGCCGCATCCAGGTCCCCCTGTATCTCGCAGGCCACGCCCAGATTATAGAAACCCGCAGGCTCCCCGGGCATCTGTTCCACGGCTCTTTCCCAGGCATCGACCGCTTCAGGCCAGAGGCCGGACTCGGCGTATTTCTTGCCTACGGCGATGTCTCCTTTGCCGGATTCGACGAATCGTTTCTCGGATAAGTAATACGGGGAAATCATGTGCGAAAAGGTTCTGCACAGGGAACTGGATAATTCAGCCAGGATCTCGCCGACAGGCTTCAAATGGCCCCTGCCCTCGACGATCTTGCCGCTGTCGTAACTCTTTGAATCGCTGTGTACAGCCAGCAGGGCCGCGGTTTCAGTGGAAACCACGCGAAAATTGACGGAGACGGTTCCTCTGCGTACCCGGTAATGCTGGTCCACCCAGACTGTGCGCATGATTTCCCGCCTGACTTTCTTCGTCTTTCCGGTAAAAATATTTTTTTCATCCACTGTTTCGTACTTCCCGGTCCCCTCCTTCTTCTGCACCTTCTCTACGCCCGCCTCGTCCGGTTCGACGCGATAAGTCGTCACTTCGCCGAAGATCAGGGCGTCCACGCCCAACAGTTTCCCGATTTCCACGGCTGAGGATTCGTCCACAGCGCCGGACAGGCTCATGGTCTGCTCGTCCAGAATCGTTTTAAGCTTATCCCTTTCCATGAGGTCGAAAAACCGCGTCTCCATGAGCTGGGATTGGAGCAGGGAAGCGATCTGGGAACCGGATCGGTCCGGTCCCTGGAAATCCGCAATCGCGATTTTCCGGATGCCGGGCATGGTAATCGCCGCAGGTTTCATCACCTGTATGGGAATCGTGGCAGCGGGCGCGCAACAGAGCAACAGCGATACAGCCACTGCAAGGCATCCGGCTGCATTCATGATCCTTCTCATCATGGACTGTCTCCTCGTATGTGAATAGGACCGCGTGAACATGCCATTCCCGCCGTGGCGCAACTGCCACCGGCGGTACAGCCGGATCATCCGGCTGCCGGAATAAACACCACCCCTCCAATGCCGTACAGAGACATGATCAGAATTGTCGCCGGTTGATTACAGGACCAGACCGGCCTGAAGGGTGATGAATTGTCCGGCTTTTTCCCCGAAATTGGGGTAGTAATGGTACAGGCATTCCAGTTCCAGCCAGGTTTCCAGGCCGGCCTGAAAGGTGAATCCGATGCCGGTCAGAAATCCGAGCCGGATGAGTCCCGAGCCGCCAAATCCGGAAGCCTGCGGATAGGCGACACCGTATCCGATATCCCAGAGCACGTTCTGGCTGAAATACCTTCTCCCCACCATCTGAAGATTCCAGAAAGACCATTCCTCCTTGGTCGCGAAGAAGAAACGCATGCTCACATCCAGATCCGGGCGGAACTGAAGTCCGACTGTGCCGCCGTATCCGATTTGCGTGTCGAAGGCATCCTTCATATCCCCCTGCGGGATAAACAGGCCGGCGATCGGACCCAGATAGATGTTTTTCATGCGGTTCTCCGACCTGGGGACGGACCGGATCGTGATGCCGCCGGAGGATGCTTCCCTGGCCGGTGCGGAATAGGTGGTTTGCCCCCCGGACGGCCTC
>JAFGEX010000330.1 GCA_016931355.1 bacterium | reverse complement strand
GACGGCATAGCCCTGGGGCGGGACCGGGCCGCAGGGAGCCTTCAGCCGCACATAATTGGCGGTATCCCTGTCGCTGATTCGCCAGGCCTCCAGGGAAACAGGTTCCGAGCCGGTGTTGAAGAGTTCCATCCACTCGCACATGCCGGCCGGCGGATCGATCATCATCTCGTTGACGGCAAGCGGCATGCGCGGCGCCACAGGCGCGGTTTGCGCAAGGCCGGAGACGGTGCCTGCTGCACCTGCAAGAAAAAGAATTTGAATGGCGGACATGAAATCCTCCTGCGATTGAGGATGTTCGGGCGGACAATGGAGGCAGGCGCAGGTTGGCGGGAATTGAAGCTATCCGGCAGCGAGCTGCCGGGGGATATTCGATCTGCAGCGAAAAAGAAATGACTCATCGCTCGCTCACCCCGGGTCACAGCCCGGTGCATTCCCCGGGGCTCGCCCCGGATCATGCGCTCGCTGACAAATTCCCCCTTATTTAACCGGTTTTTCAGATCAATAGCAAGCGGAAAATGACGGACGTCAAAAAGAATCCCTGCTGGAACAGCCGGCCGGGACAACCGTCATTTTTAACTTTCATTTTTGTTCCGCTTGTCGTATTTTTCCCTCATGATCAAACCGTCCTCGATCAAAATCATGATTGTCCTGATCATCGGGGTCATGATCCCGGTCATCAGCTATACGGTTTTTCAGTTTTTGCAGCAGGATCAGAATGAGCATCTGATCAAAACCATTTACGAGAGGCAGCTGAACAGCATCCTGTTTTCGGTCAACCAGGACAGCTGGAATCAGATGCTGTCCTGGGTTTCTGAATTGCAGCCCCTCATCCGGCGCGCCGGACCGGTGCCTGATGCAAACCGGACACGCCGGGTCCGCCGGTTCATCGCGGAACACCCCCCCCTGCATGCGGTATTCCTGCACGGCCCGTCCGGATGCCGGTTCGTTTACGGAAACGCAGTCCCCTCCGCTCGGGATTCCGCCTCGGCCCAGGCCGATTCCGTCAGGCTTTCCGCGCTCGCAGGGTCGCGCACCGCAGAGATCCGGCAGATGGTTCAGAATGCCCGCGCGGGCTATATGCGGCCTCTCATCGTCCCATGGCAGAGAGCCCATGAAAACCGGAAGACCCTGCTTGTGTTTTCAGGCGACGGGGACGAAACCCTTTTCGGGATCGTCCTGAACGACATCCGGTTCATCGATGAAATCGTGGCCCGGAAATTCGGGGAGATGAACGAGGGCAATTTCGTGTTCGCGGTCAAGGAGAAGGGCCGGGATGTCTTCTGGTACCTGCCCGACTCGGACGAAGCGCGCCCATTCGAAAAACGCGAATCCCTGTGGGTGCTGCCGGACCTGGAGCTGCTGGTCAAAATGACCGGGACCACGCTGGATGAACTGTCCGGGAAACGGACGCGGCACAACCTGATCATCCTGCTCCTGGTCAACGGCGTGCTCATCGCCGGGGTCGTGAACATCTGGAGGGCCATTTCCAAGGAAATCCGGCTGGCACAGATGAAAACGGATTTCGTGGCGAATGTCTCCCATGAACTGCGCACGCCGCTGGCCCTGATCCGGATGCATGCGGAAACGCTCGAACTGGGCCGCGTCCAATCGAAGCAGAAAATGATGCAGTATTACCGCACCATTCTCCGCGAAAGCGAAAGGCTGGGCGGCCTGATTGACAACATCCTGGATTTCTCGCGGCTGGAATACCGGAACAGGGATTACCCCATGGAATCCGGCGATCTCGAAAAACTGGTGCGCGAGGTGATGGAGCTGCACCGCCTCAGGCGGAACGGAGGGAGTGCTCCGGTCCGCTTCGAGACGCAGCCCGGCATGCCGCCCGTTCGCATGAACCGGGAATCCGTCCGGATCGCCCTGCTGAATCTCCTGGACAATGCCGTCAAGTTCGGAGGCGGCGGAAAGTCCGTACGGATCGGCCTGAAGCGGGATAAAAACGACGCCGTCCTTTCCGTGAAGGATTCCGGCATCGGCGTCCCTGAATCGGAACAGAAAAAGATATTCGAAAAATTCTATCGCTCCGCAAACGGTCTCTCGCAAAACAGGTCCGGCAGCGGACTGGGGCTGGCCATCGTCAGCCACATCATGCAGCTGCACAGCGGCCGGGTCACGATCAGAAGCAAGCCCGGCCGGGGCAGCACGTTCTCACTTCATTTCCCGCTGGGAAACTCCGGAGGGACGACGGACGTATGACGAAAATACTCATTGTCGAAGACGAGAAGGAGATGGCCAGGGGTCTCAAGGACAACCTGGAATTCGAAGGTTATGAGGTCTTGATCGCTCCGGACGGGGAGGCGGGATCGAAACTGGCCCGGGAGGCCTCCCCGGACCTGATCCTGCTGGATCTCATGCTGCCCCGCAAGTCCGGTTTTGACGTATGCAGGGAGCTGCGCGGCCTGGGGCTGGAGATCCCCGTCATCATCCTGACGGCCCGCGGCGAGGAAATCGACAAGGTACTCGGGCTCGAACTCGGCGCGGACGATTACATCACCAAGCCCTTCAGCGTGAGGGAGCTCCTGGCCCGGGTCAAGGCCGTACTGAGACGGATACCGGAAAAACCTCCGGGAGCCAGGAGAACCGTGAAGGTGGGACGCCTGACCTTCGATCCCGACCACCTGACCGCATATGAAAAAGACCGCGAAGTGGAACTCACGCACCGGGAATACGAACTGCTCAAGTATTTTGTGACGCACAAGGGCCTGGTCGTGAGCCGGGACCAGCTCCTGGACGAAGTGTGGGGATACGACCATTTCCCCACATCGCGCACCGTGGACAATTACATTGTCAAGTTGAGGAAGAAGATCGAGGAGGACCCGGTCAATCCCAAACACATCGTCACGGTTTACGGGATCGGATACAAGTACATGGAATAGGATTGAAGCGCCCCGGCAGCAAGCTGCGGGGAATCTTCGATCTGTATGAAAAAAAGCATTTGTATTCACTCGCTTACTCCGCAGCAAGCTGCGGGGAATGCGGGCGCTGTCAGATTCAACACTCTTCTAACCCGGACCGAGCCTAAAGCCCCAGGCGCCCTTCCGGTGATGACGAAGATGCATCCCTCTCTGTTTATTAAATTCCGCGGAACTTCGCTGCAGGTTGAACACTATAAGAGGGCAAGTACAATTTTACAATGGGAGTTTTTGAATGGGCAAAATCATCAAGGTGAACTTCCCCGGGGGCAAACGGGTGGATGCGGTAATTGGAGATCAGTTGATCCGTACAGACCAGTCTAAAATGAGCGGCGGAGACGGGTCCGCGCCTGAGCCTTTTCAGCTCTTTCTCGCCTCCATCGCCACCTGCGCAGGCATCTATGCGCTGCATTTCTGCCAAACCCGCAACATCCCGGTGGACGGCATGGATCTGACCATGGACTGCGAATATGATCCGGAAGAGAAGAGATACAAGGACATGAAGATCAGCCTGAAGCTCCCGGCAGGATTCCCGGAACAGTTCAAGCCTGCCATCATCCGCTCCATGGACCTGTGCGCGGTGAAGAAGCACATGATAAAACCACCGTCATTCCAGATCGGCGTGGAATAAAACCGCGGCCATGGACGAGATCCGGCTAATCGCCTATCTGGGGAATCCGGGCTCCGAGTACGCCAGAACGCGCCACAACGCGGGATGGATGATTTCGGATGCAGGATTCGGCAGGCAAGCGGACTGGCATTCCCGGTTCAAGGGGCTTTACGCATCCCTGCCGTCCGAAGGGAAAAAAGTCCATCTCCTCAAGCCCCAGACTTTCATGAACCGCAGCGGAGACAGCGTTTGCGCAGCCATGAACTTTCTCAAACTGACTCCCAAAACGCTTCTCGTTGTTCACGATGAAATCGAATTGCCGTTCGGCGAAGCAGGATTCAAGTTCAGCGGAGGCCTCGGGGGCCACAACGGCCTCAGGTCCATAGCCTCATGCCTGGGCACAAGGGATTTTTACCGGTTCAGGCTGGGTGTTTCCAGGCCGGATCACAGGGATGTCGCCTCCTATGTGCTGTCCGCTTTTTCCGGGGATGAGAAACCGCTGCTCGGTCCGCTTTTTGAGCAGTCGGCGCGCATCCTGTCCGAAGGACTGGACATGGGCATGGCCGAGGCGGTGGTGAAATTTAAAAAAGTCCGGATTGCGTTTCCTTCCGGATAAAACCGCAGAGTCAGGGAATTGTCAATGCGTGACGATCATTCGAAGCTGGTCTATTCAACGGATTCAGGGAGGATATGCCCGGATTGCGGACATCCTGCAGACCGATGCGCATGCAAGTCAATGAAGAAACCTGCTGCGCTTATCGGTAAGATCACTGTCCGCAGGGAGAATGCGGGGCCGCAGAAAAAGCCCGTCACCGTGATCTCCGGCCTCCCGCTCTCCGGCCAGGGCCTGGAGTCCTTTGCCTCGGAACTCAAGCGCCTGCTGGGCACAGGCGGAACTGCCAAGGACGGCCGGATTCTGATTCAGGGGGATAAAACCGCTGCGGTGATTTCGATTCTGGAGAAAAAGGGATATTCGGTGAAAAAATAACTCACTCCTGATCCTATAACCGTGATCCCTTATTCAGGATCATTGCCGATTGACGATTGACGATTTTCGATTCAACAAATACCTATTTCTAGATCCATTTTTTATCTTTTCGATTTGCCCGGAATTTTTGATGCTTCCAGTGCACAGCGCTGATGCGATCTGTATTATCATTGTAATTCCGATTTTGATTTTCTATTACTCATTATTTTTTTATATTCGAATGACATTTATTAATGTATTTTTGATAATATTTATTGTAATTTTTCTTTACCCTTTCAAAAAATTGAATTGCTTTTTCCTCATTATTATTTCTAATATAATAATACCAAGTACCTTCAATAAGGCTTCATTCATACCAAAGGGATGGCATTTCTTCAATAAATTTCTTGGCTTCTTCAATATATTCCTTTCTTTTCGCAAAATCTAAAAAGTGTATATAAGTTAACCAAGCCTTTGGATAGTAAGCGGATTCCTTATGGTCTGATATACACTGGTTTAATAATAATATTGATAAACTATCATTTTTATTTGAGATAGATATCGCATTAGAGATCTGCTGATAGATCGTTTTTTCAATGCCTTCTGGTTCTCGTATCTCTATTTCCAATATGTTTGATTCAAAAGTAGGCCCCGAAGTTTTGAGTTTATATTGAATTTTATAATATCCTTTGGGAAAATGATTATTGAGAGGGTGATCAATTTTTATGGCTGTATAATGATAAGAAATTAATAGATTTGTCGAAAACTCAATTGAATCTGCGGGTGCTATTGGCCGTGACTCACTTGAAACAAATAATATACATGACATTCTCACATCATCGTTTCGAACGATATCAAACTCACATCCATCATGATTATAAAATAGGGTATCATGTAAACTGTTGATACAATTCACATATACATATATAGGTTCACCTACTAAATATATTTTGTTATTTGATATATGTGAACATGGAATTATCATATTAGTATTCGCAATACAATTATTTAAAAAATAATAAGCCTAACATTGCTGTCAATTTATATTTTTTCATCTGAATATCCTCATAAAGGATCATAAAATCGTTATAGCTCCAGCATTCCTACCCTGGAGCACACTTCCATCTGGGTGCGAAGCCCTCCCTGGAGTCACGCGCCGGGGCAGGAACCCCGGTGTCATCAGAAATTTGTCTATTGGCCGGGGGGAGTGAGCATCCTGGTGAACGACAGGGATGCCAATTTCCAGCCCCCCTCCTGCTTCACATACACTTCCGTGACCTCAAAAGGATTGGTGACCTCATTTCCCCCTACTTCAGCCAGCAAGGTGATCCTATTCAACAGGACGGCGGTCTGATCAATGATGTTCACGGATACTTCATGGATGTCCGTTTTCTTGTACCAGATCCCTCCGCTTTTGATGACGTTGATTTCCTGTTCTTTTCCCCAGGCTCCTCCCATATGGACAAACATCGCCTTTTCATGAAAGAGAGAATCCAGCTTGTTCACATTTTTGTCTGCCATCCACTGCCACTTTTGTTTTGAGAGATGAATGATTTCTTGTTCTGCATTTGTGATGCTCGCGGCAGAAGAAGCCGTTTCTTTTTGTAATGCACAGGACCCTTGCACATTCATGATGAAGAGGCTCAGTCCGAGAATGAATGTAATTTTCATGATGTGATATCTCCTTTTTTGTTTTTGAACCAGAATTCAGAGTGCGTGATCTACCGGAGGGCTTTGCCCTCCATTCACAATATTACACGGGCGATTTCGAGAAGGGCTCAGCCCCTTATAAGATGGGCGCCGGGGTAGGAACCCAGGCGCCATCAGAGAGTTGTGTTATTCTGAGCTCTCAAACAGTTTATTGTGAAACTTTCTGATCGAGGCCTGATTGTTTTCTGATCAACTCACAGAGGCTGTTTTTGATTTAGGGATGACGCGGAATTGGGGCGATTCTGCCGTTTGAAGGATTTTGATAGAGATCATGCCGGCTCCCGTGCCGCTTGAGAAAACATCCGGCATCGACGAGCTCCCGGATAAATTCCCTTCTTTTCACAATTCAAATTCCATCTCATCGACCCGCCCCGACGGATGATAGACAGGGGCATTTTCCTGCACCAGCATCCGATAGGCATCCCGGATATTCTCTTTCAATTCAGAGATCGTTTCGCCCTGGCTGAACAATCCGGGAATTTCCCTGATTCTGCCTACGTACCATCCGTCATCAATCCAGTATTCTAAAGTGCAACGATGCGGCATAGGACAGCCCTCTCTTTATAAATCCACCTCTCGATCGCACCGGGGCTGTGCCCCGGTGCACAATCTCTTGGAGGGTTTTGCCCTCCATTCACAAAGAGCACAGTCCCATATGACATTGGCGTCGGGGTAGAAACCTCAGCGCAATCAGAATGATCGTAATTAACAAAAAACAATCCCATTGTCAAGCAAATTCCCGGCGATACAACCAGATGTCGACACTCGTCATCCCTGTCTTTTTCCCCGCCCCGGATCCCGGGCATACAGCTCGCAGTCATAGGCTGCATCGGCGAATCATAATCAAATCCAGCGATCTTTCCGCCCGCCGAACCCGGGATGACTCCCCTCCTGCTGCAGCAAGCTGCCGCATTCCAAAAAGAACATTCCCGATTGACGATTTTCCATTTTAAAACCCCAAGTCCCTTATTCCAGCATCCCTCTTTTCACGAATCCCGAGCCCCGATCCCCGATTTCTCGATCCCGGGTTTTTCACGAACCCCGATCCCCTATCCCCGATTCCCGATTTTTTCCGATACCCGAAGCCCGAAATCATTTGCGATTGACAATGGACTATTGACGATTTACTGATCTCAGGTCTTTCACGAACCCCGATCCCCTATCCCCGATTCCCGATTTTTTCCGATGCCCGTTCTTTTCCTCACTCCCCCATCACCTTGATGATCAGTTTTTTCTTCCTCATGCCGTCGAATTCCGCGTAGAACACCTGCTGCCAGGGCCCGAGATCGAGCTTCCCGCCTGTGACAGGCAGGATCACCTCATGGTGCACCAGCAGGCTCTTCAAATGCGCGTCGCCGTTGGTCTCGCCGGTTCTGTGATGCTTGTAGTCCTGTTTGAACGGCGCCAGTTTCTCCACCCAGTCGTCTATATCCTGCCAAAGCCCGGGCTCATGGTCGTTGACGATGACCCCGGCAGTGATGTGCATGGCGGACACAAGCACCATGCCCTCGCTTATGCCGGACTTCCGCACCGTTTCTTCGACCTTGTCCGTGATGTTGATCAGCTCGCGCTTGCCCTTTGTGTGGAACCAGAGATACTCGGTTTGGAATTTCATGGAATGCTCCTCATATGGATTCGTATCTGTCATCCTGAGCCCCTTCCTTCCGGGGCGAAGGATCTCGCGCCTCGTGCGGGCGTTGACCAAATCCGTCCGTTTGAAAATCGCGCCGCAGTTATTCCCTCGCTGTCGTCCAAATGTACGTGCCTACAGCACCGGCCGCCAGGCTTGAATGGAAGGTTTTCCCTACCGCGCTGATGTTGAACGCCTGCTCCGAACCGCCGTCGTTGAGCACAATGACCACGATGCGGCCGTCTGTTGTCAGGAAAGCAACGTTCGGAAGATACCCGTCATCCGTGGAATAGATCCTCTGAGAGCCCGGCCTCACGAATTTGGACGCATGCGCGATGATGTAAAAGGCGGGGTTCCGCGTGACGTCGTCTCCGGTGATGGTCAGGGCGCCCAGGCAGCGGTCACATCCGCCGGGTGTGTGCGGGTCCTGGTTCTCATCCGCAGCCAGGTTCCATTCGATCACGG